>CAIKZV010000227.1 GCA_903831925.1 uncultured Burkholderiales bacterium | reverse complement strand
CCGGTATCGCCACGCGTCTTGATGGCGCGGCGCTTGGCGGCGTCATCCTGCCAGGTCGACGAGAGGTTCTCGGACTTGACGTGCTTCTTGACGCCCGGGGCGCCAGGGGCCGCAGCAGCCCCTGCAGGACGAGCCGCATCGGGCTTGGTCGCGGGGCGATGCAAGGTCCCGGTCTTGGCCTCTGCGGCCGCAGCGGGTGCGGCCGCAACCGGCGCAGGCGCTGCCACCACAGGCGGCGCCTCGACCGGCTTGGGAGCAGGCCGACGTGAGGCGGTGAGCAGCCGGTTGATGGCCGCAGCTTCATTTTCGGCACGCTTGCGAGCGTTGGACAGCGCGGCCGCGTCGGCTTGCGCCTGACGAGCCACCTCGGCTGCCGCCTGCGAAGCAGCCCGCGCCGACTCTGCGGCTTCCGCAGCCTGCGCTTCGGCCACATCGCCTTCAGTGGACTGCGCCTGGGTCGACTGGGCCGCAGCGATACGCTCGCTTTCGATTCGGGTCTGCTCTTCGAGGCGGGCAGCCGCAGCAGCGGCTTCTTCGGCTCTCAGACGTTCGGCTTCGAGGCTTGCCTCGCGCTCGCGCATCTCCTGGGCCTGGCGCTCAAGCTGCTCGCGCTGTTCGCGTTCGGCAGCCTCCTGCTGTGCCTGCGCAGCCGCTTCTGCGGCAGCGGCTTCTGCTGCTGCAGCGGCTGCCGCGACCGCGTCTGCCGAGGGCTGGACTTCACCGACTTCGGCTTCGCGCTGAACAAAGACGCGCTTCTTGCGGACTTCGACCTGAATCGTGCGAGCGCGACCGGTGGCGTCAGCCTGCTTGATCTCGGAAGTCTGCTTTCGCACAACCGTGATCTTCTTTTTGGCGCCTTCGTCGGCGCCATGAGCGCGGCGAAGCGCGGTGAGCAGCTGTGCCTTGTCACTTTCCGTGAGGGTATCGCTGGCCGAAGCCTTGTCGACGCCAGCCGAACGCAACTGCTCAAGCAGCACATCGGCCGGAACTTTGAGTTCGGCCGCGAAACTCGAAACGTTAGTGCTTGCCATTCAGGTCCTTTCGGCTCAGGCCGACTCGTTCTCAAACCAATGCGCGCGAGCCGTCATGATCAATACCTTGGCGCGTTCTTCGTCGAGGCCAGTTGCCTCGACCAGTTCGTCGAGCGCGAGCTCGGCCAGTTCATCACGGGTATGCACATTGGCATCAGCCAGTTTTGCAGCGAGATCGCGATCCATGCCCTCGAGATTCAGCAGGTCATCGGTCGTGGTCTCGAGTTTCTCTTCCTTGGCAATCGCTTCGGTCAGCAATGCGTTGCGAGCCCGCTCGCGCAGTTCGTTGACCGTGTCTTCATCGAAGGCCTCGATTTCGAGCATCTCGTTGATCGGCACATAGGCCACCTCATCGAGGCTGCTGAACCCTTCGTCGATCAGGATGTCGGCGACTTCCTCGTCGACATCGAGCTTGCCCATGAAGATCTCGCGCAGCGAAGCGCGCTCGGATTCCTGTTTGCCGGCGCTTTCCTCGGCACTCATGATGTTGATCTTCCAGCCGGTCAGCTCGGACGCCAGTCGGACATTGCGCCCGCCGGTGCCGATCGCCAGCGCGAGGTTGTCCTCGTCGACCACCACATCCATGCTGTGCTTTTCTTCGTCGACCATGATCGACGAGACATTGGCCGGAGCCAGCGCACCGATCACGAACTGAGCCGGATCCTCGGACCACAGCACGATGTCGACCCGCTCACCGGCCAGCTCGCCGGTGACCGCCTGAACGCGTGAACCGCGAACACCGACGCAGGTACCGATAGGATCGATACGACGGTCGTTGGTATAAACCGCGATCTTGGCCCTGACGCCTGCATCACGCGCGGCCGCCTTGACCTGCAGCAGCCCCTGCTCGATCTCGGGGACTTCGAGACGGAAGAGCTCCATGATGAATTCGGGGGCGGTGCGTGACATGAAAAGCTGAGGACCACGTCCCTCACGGTTGACCTTGCCCACCCAGCCCCGAACACGATCGCCGACCCGCAGATTTTCTTTCGGGATCATCTGGTCGCGGGGCAGTCGCGCTTCGATCTTCCCGGACTCGATGACCGCGCCTTCGCGGTCGAGTCGCTTGATCGTGCCGGACAACAGGGAATCGCCGCGCCCGAGGAAGTCGTCGATGATCTGCTCGCGCTCGGCGTCTCGGATCTTTTGCAGGATCACCTGCTTGGCTGCCTGGGCACCGATTCGGCCGGCCTCGACCGGCTCGAGCTCTTCTTCGAGGTACTCCCCGATGTCGATGTCGGCGATCTGCTTTCGCGCCTCGGTCAGGATGACCTGAATGTCATGGTCCTCGAGTTCGCCGTCGGGCACGACCAGCCAGCGACGAAAGGCTTCCGACTCGCCGGTCTCGCGATCGATCGTGACCCGCACATCGACCTCTTCCTTGAAACGCTTCTTGGCAGCAGACGCCAGCGCACTTTCGAGCGCGGCGAACACGACCTCTTTCAGCACGCTTTTTTCGCGCGCCAGCGCATCGACCAACAACAGTACCTCGCGGCTCATCGTGAAGCTCCTAAAACTTGACCTTGGGCACCAGCCTCGCCCGCTCGACCTCGGAGAGAACAAATGAGAGACGGCGAACCATCTCTCCCTCAGACGCATCGACCGGGACCTCGGCGTCTGGGTTTGCAGACCCCGTGCCCGGTTTTTTCGCACTGCCTTTCGCGTTGCTGCCGCCGCGGCCGTTTGCAGACGACTTGCCGGACGCCTTGGCGGCCGACTTCGGCGACTCGATCAGATCGAGCGCCCAGCGGTCTGCCGCCGACTCGTCGCGCATCAGCACGCCGACAAAATTTCGCCGCCCCGACAGTGGCTCGCGCAATCTGAGCGAGACCTCTGCTCCCTCGAAGCGCGCGAAATCGGACTCCCGCTTGAGCGGCCGATCAAGACCCGGTGAAGAGACTTCCAGACGTGAGTAGTCGATGTTCTCGACGGTCAGAAAATGCGTCAGCTGGTGACTCACCCGCTCGCAGTCTTCGACCTTGATCATCGGCGCTTCAGGCGAATTGGCCGGAACCGACAGCTGCTCGAAAGCACTGGCAGGCAAATCGATGTACACCCGCAGCAGGCCTGCCCCGGCGAATTCAACATCGACCAGGTCATAGCCCATTGCGCTGATGGTCCTGTCGATCGCGGCAGTCACCGGTCTCACGTCGGACAGCACTCCCTCAAAAACCCGGAACAGTAAAAAAAAATGGGCCTGACAAGCCCATTTCCGAAACCAATACGTCTAACCAATCGAGTATAGCGCACTTGCAGCAATTCAACCATCCGGGGCGAGTCTCAGCCCGGCCCGCGACGTCGCCCGCCGCCGGGAGGACGCCCGGCGCCACTGCGCTGACCGCCTGGCGTGCCCTGACCGCCGCCACGGTTGCCGCCCTGGCCCTGGCCCTGGCCACCCAGGCCGCTCTGTCCACCCTGGCCGCCACGGTTGCCGCCCTTGCCGCCACGATTACCGCCCTGCGTCGTTCGCTGCGCGCCCTGCCCGCCACGATTGCCGCCCTGGCCCTGACCCTGGCCACCGCCAAAGCCGCCCCCCTGTCCGGCACCAAACCCGCCGCCTTGACCCTGACCACGGCTTCGTCGGCCCTGACCCGCAGGCTTGGGCTGCCCAGGGAGTCCGCCCTGACCAAATCCGCCGCCGAATCGCTGCTGGCGACCCTGCTTGCGCACGGCACCGGTGATACCGGACAGATGGGCATCAGCGGAGGTCGGCTGCCAGTCGTCGTCGTCAGCATTGACCTTCGACGCCCGAGGCGGCTGAACCAATACAAAGTCAGGCGGCGGCTGCGATTCGAACTCGTCGTTCTCGTCATCGTCGTCATCAAAGAGCCGATCGGAGTCATTGGCCCGCAGCGGCGGGGCAAACTGGCCCGCCCGACCTGCGGCAGCGGCCACCTGCTCGTCACTCGGCTCGCGATCAAGGTCCTCGCCGCCGGCATCGGCCTCGCCTGACGGGGCTCGCAGACCAACCTGCTCAGCCGCTTCGGGCTGACCGCCCGCCGCTGCTTCGGCACGCCGAGGCGGTGCCTTGGCGTCACGCCCGACCTGCTTGAGCATCGAGGTGAGCGCAGTGACATCACCGGCATTGAGCTCGACCCAGCGGCCGCGGATCAGCCCGGCAGGCAGACCGATCGGACCGAAGCGGATCCGAACCAGCCTGGAGACGATCAGGCCCACCGCCTCGAAGATCCGTCGCACCTCGCGGTTGCGTCCTTCTCCGATGACGACGCGATACCAGTGGTTTGCCCCGTCACCGCCCACATCCTCCAGCGACAGGAAGTTCGCCGGGCCATCTTCGAGCGGCACGCCGGCGAGCAGCTTTTCACGGGTCTCGTCGTCGATTCGACCAAGGATGCGCACCGCGTATTCGCGCTCCCAGCCAAAGCGCGGATGCATCAGCAGGTTGGCCAATTCACCCGAGGTGGTGAATACCAGCAGGCCTTCGGTATTGAAGTCGAGCCGTCCGACGGCCACCCAGCGCTCTCCCTTGAGTCGGGGCAGTCGCTCAAAAACCGTGGCTCGCTGACCAGGGTCATCCCGGCTGCAGATTTCACCAGGCGGCTTGTGATAAAGCAGGACTTTCGGCGCCGGCTTTTGCACGCGACGGTTCAGCGGGCGGCCGTTGACGCGGACCTGATCGGACGCACCGATGCGCTGCCCGACATAAGCCGGCTGGCCGTTGACCGAGACCCGCCCGGCAATGATGAGCTCCTCCATTTCACGGCGCGAACCGATGCCGGCATCCGCCAGAAGCTTGTGCAGCTTGGGGGCATCGTCATCGGCTTCGCGAGGCGGTGCCGCGCGCGGCGCGTTGCGCCGACGCGGATCGGTCGCATCGACGCCGACCTTCGCCTGGCGCGAATAGATCGGGATGATCTGATCGGGGTCGGTCGGCCCACCGGCGATCGCGGCGCCCTGACCCGCTGCCGGGTCATTCTCGGCACGAGGGCCACCTGGCCCGCGCGGCCCCTGGCCGTTGCGGCCCGGTCGCCTGCGATTCATGCGGTTTCGTGGCCCTTTGGGGCCACGGCGATCATCCTGACCCGGCGCATTCGCATCACCGGCTTGAGATCCGGCGACAGCCGGGTCCCCGGAGATCGGGGCAGGGGTGTACTCGCTGCCGGCGGAATCGCCGATGAAGCGCTCGGACTGGGCGTCTCGGGGCGCAGACGCGCCCGATTCGGGGCCAGAAGCCTCTACGCCGGTCGCGGCGCCCGTCGCCTCGCCACGCACTGCCGGACGACGCGAACGCCGGCGCGGCCTTGACGCCGGCTGGCCGTCGACAGATGCCTCGGGCGATCCGGCGGATTGAGGCTGTTCGGGATTTTCGTTCATGGGTCGGCTGGCGGCTCAGGTGTGGTGGAAAGTGGATCGGAAAAATCGTCGGGGACCATGACAGCGTCCTGCGGGGAAGCAAGTCCGACGGTCGGACTCAGGAAAACCGCGGCATCGGTGAATTCGATGACCTGCTGACCGATCGCCTCGGCAACCGGCAGTCCGGCATCGAGCGCCGGCAGTTCTCTGAGCGTGCGAAGTCCGAGGTCATCGAGGAACTGGCGGGTGGTGGCAAAAAGTGCCGGGCGCCCGACCACATCCTTGTGGCCGATGACTTCAATCCAGCCCCGATCCTCGAGCGTCTTGATGATCTGGGCCGAGACCGTCACGCCGCGAATCTCTTCGATGTCACCGCGGGTCGCCGGCTGGCGATAGGCGATGATCGCCAGCGTTTCGAGCACCGCACGCGAATAGCGCGGCGGACGTTCGGGGTTGAGTCGCTCGATGAAACGGGCGATGTCGGGGGTGGTCTGAAAACGCCAGCCACTGGCCAGCGGCACGAGTTCGACGCCACGCCCCTGCCATTCGAGACGCAATGTCTCGAGCAGCGCCCTCACCGTGTCCGGCCCGACGTCGATCTCGTCGGCGAACAGACGGCGCAGATCGGTCACAGCCATAGGCTGCTGCGCGCACAGCAGCGCTGCTTCAATGATGCGTTTGACATCCGCGGTATTCGTCACGCGGTGAGCCCTGTGGAATCGGGTGGACGGCCAGACTGAGGCCGTGACATTCGCAGCCTCGCTGCAAGGAGTGATGACCGATCAAACAATCGGGCGCACTCTGCATCGAGATTCGGCGAGAACAACAATCGGAAAAATCGGGATCGCGACGCATCAAGCGCGGCAATCGATTCGGGGCGGCTTTCGCATCGACCGTCAACGCAGGGAAATCTCAATCGCCCTGGTTCGGCTTCGATTCTGAGCCGGGGACACCGGCCAGATAGGCCCTGCATCACTGACCCCAGCGCGCGATGGTATCAGCAGGCAGGCAGGCGCGACAAGCGAGGCGGCCAGCCGGTCAGAAGAGCTGCCGGAATCGAAGTGCCACCATCGCATCAATCGGCGCGGTCGCATCATGGTTAGGCTGCTGGCGCACCGCCAGCACGGCGCTGACCGAGCGATCTCGACCGAGCGGTGCGCGATAAGCGAGTTCGGTCAGCAGTTCACGACCCGAGGGCACCAGCGACGTACTGCGGTTCGACATCACCGCATTGCCATCGGTATCGACGCCCGACTGCAATGAGGCCGAGACCGTTCCGGAGCGGGAGCGCAGGGGTTGCGATACCGAAAGCGACAGTCCATCACCACTCACAAACGCATCGCGATGAACCAGCGCGACCGACATCGCCTCGGTCACCGAAGCGCTGACGACGCCCATCATGCCGGTCGTCTGCATGGTGGGGGTCCGGCCAACCGCATAGGATCCGGCCAGCACGGTCTTCGAGGTGAGGCTCAGCGCTGTACCGAACTGCACGGCTTCGGTCTGAACTTTCTGATTGACGGTCAATCCGCCCGAACCGATCGCGCCCAGCCAGGCGCCCTGCTCCTGCGAACTGCTCCAGGTGGCCGACAGCGCCAGGCTCTGGGTCATCCGGTGCGAGACCTCGAGCAGCAGGGTGCGCGCATCGACCTGGGTCCAGGCCGTGCCATTCGGCTCGGTCGCCGCACCGGTGTAGAGCCCCGCTTTGAACATGGTGTCGCCATACCGCAGGCCGCGAGCCAGCATCGCACCCCGGGGGGTGAGTGCTGCATAAGGATTGGCCAGTGCGGCGACATCCAGACCGGCAGCGATGCCGAAATACTGCCCGCCCTGATTGCCCGCGCCGAAAGCAAACTCACCTGCTTCGTCGTTGCGGATGAGCGCAAACGATTCGGCTGCCTGCACCAGCAACCGGGTCCCGTCGGGCAGCAACTTCTCGACCTGCTGCATGCGCAGATCCATCGCATCAAAGGTGCGCCCGAGCATCATCGGCAAGGGATCGACCAGGCGTGACTGCAGGTTCACGCTGTAGTCACGCTGATAGCTGTCGACGCCAACGACGGTCATGGCACTGGCAGCGGCCGGCTGGCCGAGTGCCACGGTCGCAGGCGACAGGCGCATTGCGGTACTGCCGCCGACCGTGACCGTGCCCGTACTCGTTGCGCTGCTCAGATTGCCGACCGGTCGCATCGCCGCATCGACATCGAGCAGACCGCGACCGTAGATCGGGTCGGTGCCGCGTGCGCCGAGATCGCGGGCGGTGGCCAGCAGGATCGACCCGACATCTTTCGGGCTCAGCCTGGGCCAGGTCGCCTGCAGGCGGGCGGCAGCGCCCGAGACCGCCGGGGCGGCCATCGAGGTGCCGGACAACTGGGTCTGGGCGGTGTCGCTGCTGGCAAAGCTGGACTTGATATCGACGCCCGGTGCGACCAGGAACCATTGCGCGGTATCGCCCGCCCGATTCGAGAAGTCCGCAATGCGATTGCCGGCATCGACCGCACCGACCGCGATGACTGCACCGCGTGCCTGAGCACCATTGGCCCATGATTGCGAAGCGAAACGAGCAGGCCAGTCGGGCTGTGCCGCGCCACGATTGCCGGCGGCCACGACAACCAGCGCGCCCCGGGTCACCGCGTCACGAATCGCCGCCCCGGCCACCGGCGCACCGGCAGACAGACTCAGGTTGAGGATTCCGACGCGCGTCGACGCCCAACTGACGCCGGCCGACAGCGACGCATCAGTTGCCCCGCTGGTCGTAAACACCTGCACCGGCACGATGGCGAGATTGCCGGCGCCGCCTGCGTTGGCAGACAGAATGCCGGCCACATGGGTGCCATGGCCCGCCAGATCGCGGGTGTCGGTGCTGCCATCGACGGCGTTGTAGCCGGACTGCACCACCCCGCGAAGATCAACATGGCTGGCCCGAACACCGGTATCGATCAGGCCAACGCTCACCTGCGCCTGGACCGCCGTG
>CAIKZV010000226.1 GCA_903831925.1 uncultured Burkholderiales bacterium | reverse complement strand
GTGCGGTGGCCGCAGACAGCTGCGAGAGGTAGGTGGTCGATCCGAAGTCCTCGAGCAGCAGCAGTCCACGCGGCAGATCGGCTGCGACGACTTTCGGCACGCTCACGCCGCTGCGTGCCAGGACCTCGGCGGCATGAACGAAGGGAGCGCAGTCTTCCTGGGGCGGTGGTGCGTCCATGACAATCAGGCTGGCGCGCCGGTCGGTTGCAGGGTCGAGGCGGGCGTCGGGGCGGGTGTCCACGCGGAAGTAGCGTCGAAAACTCGCATCGTCGGAGGCCGGGCGCAGACTGTCGATGCTCAGCCCGAGCCCCTGCGGCAGGCTCGAGAGCCATGAGCCAAGCAGCGCGAGGCGAGCATCGGCAGGCGTCGGGGAAATCGGGGCGGCAGTCGTGTTCAGAGCGGTATCCGGCGGGTTCGACCTGCGATGGCAGATCGTCTCCCTATAATACGAGATCGTCGTGCTGCGCCCAGGGCGCCCTCCTGAGTCGCCCCACATGCGTCGACCTCCGCCTGTCAAAGGTTTATCCGCCGCGATTGCTGCAGCGCTGGCCGGTATTGCGACGGCCGGCTGGGCGCAGGTTCAGGAGACTGTGCCGGCAAAGGACGCGATCGAGCGAACCGGCGTGAGTCTGCGTCTGGAGACCGAGCTGCGCGAATCGAATCTGCTTTCTCGCACCGCGCGTCCGGTGTTCGGGCGCGGCGCGGTCGTCACAGGCCGCTCCGATCGCGAAACGACGCTCGAGGGCGATGCCGAGATCCGGCGTGGCAGTACCGTGATTCGTGCAGATCGGATCACCCGCTACGACGCCGAGGACGATGTCATCGCCATCGGCAATGTCCGCCTGAGCAGAGAGGGTCAGATCTTCACCGGCCCGCAGCTTCAGATCGGTCTCGATTCGCTCGAGGGCGTCTTCGACTCGCCCCGCTATCAGCTGCCGGCTACCGGCGGCAGCGGCAGCGCAAGCCGGATCGATTTCCTGAACCGCGACCAGCTGCTGATGGCGGACGCCACCTACAGCACCTGCAAGCCGGACGATCCCGACTGGTATCTCAAGGCCGACGAGCTGCTGATCGACCGTGCCCAGGACGAAGGCATCGCCAAATCGAGCGTGCTCTATTTCAAGAATCTGCCGATCTTTGCGTCATCGTCGATGGGTTTTCCGCTGGCTGACGAGCGGCGCAGCGGTTTTCTGGCGCCGACCTTCTCGCAGTCCTCGACCATGGGCACCGAGGTCATGGTGCCCTACTACTGGAACATCGCGCCGAATCGGGACATGGTCCTGTCGACCAATTACAGTGCTCGGCGCGGCTTTCAGTTCACCGGTAATGCCCGCACGATTGACGGCAATCCCGGTCAGCTGCCGATCTCGCTCGGCACGACGCAGTTCGAAGTGACGCCCTACGATCTGGTCGCCGACCGATCGCGCTGGATGATCAACAGCAGCTATTTGAACAACAACTATCTCGGCTGGACCGGTGGCTATACCTTTCGCGCGGTATCGGACGACAACTACTTCGTCGATTACTCGAAAAGCATCCTTCAGAGCGCCGACCGCAGTCTGTTGCGCAATGCCTTTGTCGGACGGCAATTCGGTGACTGGACCGTGCGCGCCAGCGTCACCGAATATCAGAACATTCTCGATGCCCGCGCCTCGCCGCCCTACAACCGGCTGCCACAACTTGTGATTGCGAATCAGCAGCGTGATGTCAACGGCTTCGATATCGGCGTGCTCTCGGATACCAACGATTTCAAGAGCAGTCTTGCGAATTCGGCGCAAGGCTGGCGATCCAACCTCGCGCCGACCGTGTCCTATCCGCTGCTCGGGCCGGCCTGGTTCATTACGCCGCGCGCGACGGTTCGTGCCACCGCCTATCGACTCGAGACCAATCCGTCCGGGCCCAATGACATCGGCATTGCGGTGCCGACGGTGTCGATCGATTCGGGGCTGATCTTCGAGCGCAATGCGAGCTTTGGTGGTCGCAATGTGATCCAGACCCTCGAGCCGCGGCTCTTTTACGTCTATACGCCGTATCACGACCAGGGCACGCTGCCCAACTTCGATACCGCTCAGGCCGACCTCAATCTGTCAACGCTCTTCAATGAGAACGTCTATGTGGGCGGTGACCGTGTCGCCGATGCCAATCAGCTCACTGCCGCAGCGCTGAGCCGGATCATCAATCCCGACACCGGCATCGAGGGCCTGCGCCTGGGATTGGCCGAGCGCTTCTACTTCACGCCGCAGCGGGTGACCTTGCCGGGACAAGTGCTTCCCTACAATGCAACGCCGTCACGCTCCGATCTGCTGATGCTTGCCTCGGGCAACCTCGGCGGTGGCCATACCATCGACGCCGGTGTCCAGTTTTCGGTCGCCGATCACTCGATGCCGCGCATGGGCGCGTCCTGGCGCTGGTGGCCGTCTTATGACCGCATCATCAACCTGGCGGTGCGTTACAAGGAGCTGGATTACTCCCAGATCGATGCATCATGGCGCTGGCCGATCGGCGGCCGCTGGAACTCGGTCGGTCGTGCAAATTATTCGGTGCTTCGCGAGCAGTACGACTCGACGACCGGCACCAACGTGGCAGTGCAGCCGCAACTGCTGGAGGGCCTGCTGGGTTTCGAATATCAGGAAGACTGCTGGACGCTGCGTTTCGTGGTGCAGCGCTATCTGACCGCAACCTCGACCAGCACCAGCGCGATCTTCGCCCAGCTCGAGCTCGGTGGCCTGGGTCGCTTCGGTCTGGACCCGTTCGATATACTCCGGCGCAACATCCCCGGTTATCGGCCACCCTCGCGTCGCGAATCCCCGCCTTCGCGGTTTTACGGATACGAATGAAGATTTCCTTGATCGTGCGGCTGCTGGCGGTCGTACTTGCCGGCGCTTGCCTGTCTGTTGCAACGGCACAGTTGTCCGGCATGCCGACGACCCCGGCGGACAATGTGACCGGTATGACGGTCGGGCCGACGCCCGCGCCCGCGGTCGGCGGATCGTTTGCCACCCCCCGACTGGCGGCGCCCAAGCCAGCGGCGGCCCCGAATGCGGCGGCCATCCGACTGCCGACCGAGCCGGTCCTGATCGATCGCATCGTCGCGATCGTCAATGCCGAGGCGATCACCGATCGCGATTTGCGCCAGAAAGTCGACACGATCAGCCGGCGGCTCAAGACCCAGGGTGTCGCCTTGCCGCCGCAGCAGGAGCTTCAGAAACAGGTGCTCGAGCGGATGGTCAGCGATGCCGCCCAGCAGCAGGCGGCCCGCGATCTGGGCATCAGGATCGATGAGGTCACCATCGACCGAACCGTGGCCCGAATCGCCCAGGAATCGCAACTTTCGGTTGCGCAATTTCGCAGCCGGCTCGAGGCCGACGGCGTGTCCTTCCAGTCGTTTCGCCAGGACATTGCCGGCGAATTGACGATTGCCCGCTTCAAGGAGCGCGAAATCGATTCGCGCATCCAGGTGTCCGAGTCTGAGATCGACGTCTACCTTGCGGAGCAGAAGACGGCGGCAGTCGAATTCAATATTGCCCAGATTCTGGTGGCGCTCGGTGAGGATGCGCCGGCTGACAAGGTTGCGAAGGCCAGGCAGCAGGCCCAGGCCATCGTCAGGATGGGGCGCACCGGAACCGATTTTGCGCGCATCGTCAGCAGCCTGGCCTCCACCGGCGAACCGGTGCAGGGCGGTATCACTGGTATGCGGACGGTCGATCGACTCCCCGCCCTGTTTGTCGAGGCGGTGATGCCGCTCAAGCCCGGTGAGGTGGCCGACGAAATACGCAGCCCGGCCGGGTTTCATATTCTCAAGCTGATCGAGCGGCGCGGCGGCGGATGGTCCAACGCCGCCAGCGGCCCGGTCAAACAGACCCGGGTCCGCCATATCCTGATCCGGGTCAATGAGCTGAACACCGAAACCGAGGTGATCCGACGCCTGACCGAAATCGCCGAACGGATGCGAGCCGGCACGGTCGACTTTGCCGATATGGCAAGACAGTATTCGGTCGATGGCAGCGCCGGGCAGGGCGGAGACCTCGGTTTGGTCTATCAGGGCGATACCGTGCCGGAGTTTGAGCGGGTGATGGATACGCTGGAAATCGGGCAGATCAGCGACCCGGTGCAGTCGCCCTTCGGTTATCACCTGATCCAGGTCATCGAGCGCCGCACCGATGAGGCCTCCCCTGATCGCGTCCGCTCGGCGACGCGCAATCTGTTGCGCACCCGCAAGTCGAACGAGCGTTTCCAGGAATGGACCACTGAGGTTCGCGACCGCGCTTACGTCGAATATCGCCTCGACGAAAATTGAAGCATGCGCCGCGCAAGCGTTTTGGTCAGCACTTCCTGACCGACGCATCGATCCTCGCCGGTATCGGCGATGCAGTCGATCCCCGCGAAGGTGAGCGTCTTGTCGAGATCGGCCCCGGACTTGGCGCACTGACCGTCGAGTTGCTCGATCGGATCGGCCATCTCGATGCGGTCGAGATCGACCGTGATCTGGTCGCGCGCCTGCGCAAGACCTGGCCGCAGGCAAGGTTGACGGTACATGAGGCCGATGCGCTGGTGTTTGATTTCGCGGCCCTGGCGGGCGACGGGCGTCTTCGGCTGGTCGGCAATCTTCCCTACAACATCTCGAGCCCGCTGCTCATCCGCCTGCTGTCGTATCGAACGGTGATCGTCGATGCGCACTTCATGCTGCAGAAAGAAGTCGTCGACCGCATCGTCTCAGTACCCGGTATCGCTGATTTCGGGCGACTCAGCGTGATGATGCAGGCCTTCTTCATGGTCGAGAAGCTCTTTGACGTGCCGCCCGAGGCCTTTGATCCGCCGCCGCGGGTGATGTCGTCGGTGGTCAGACTTCGGCCCCGCACGGTGGCGTTTGCGCGCGACATTGCGACCCTCGAGCGGCTGATGGCAGCCGCGTTCGCGCAGCGCCGCAAGATGCTGCGCGGCACACTTATACCCTGGTTGCGGGAGCAGGGTCTCGATCTCGAGCAGGTGGGTCTTGCGCTCGAGCCGACCGCCCGACCGGAGGAGATTGCGGTCGAGCGCTGGGGTCAGATCGCCGATGCGCTGTGGTCGATCAGCGAGCGCTGCGCTCGATGAGTTCGATCTTGTAGCCGTCCGGGTCCTGCACGAAAGCGATGACGGTCGAGCCGCCCTTCACCGGGCCGGCCTCTCGGGTGACCATGCCGCCTGCCGCCTTGATCCGGGCGCAGGTGGCCGCGGCATCGGTGACTGCGATCGCGAGATGGCCGAAGGCCGTGCCGAGTTCGTACTGGTCGACGCCATAGTTGTAGGTCAGCTCGATTTCGGCATGCTCGGGATTGCTGCCGTAACCGACGAAGGCGAGTGAGTATTTCTGCTCGGGCCGGTCGGTTGTGCGCAGCAGCGTCATGCCCAGCATCGTGGTGTAGAAATCGATCGAGCGTTGCAGGTCGCCGACCCTCAACATGGTGTGCAGCATTCTCATGGTGTATTTCGCCTTCAGCTCAGGGTGAGGTCATCGGGAAATTGCTTCAATTGCTGGCGCGCGATGTCGAACTCGGGCAGCAGCGACTGGACGGTGGCCCAGAAGTCGGGGCCGTGATTCATTTCCTTGAGGTGCGCCAGTTCGTGGACCACAACATAGTCGATGATCTCGATCGGAAAGTGCACCAGCCGCCAGTTCAGTCTGATCGACCCGTCGGGGGCGCAACTGCCCCAGCGGGTGCGCGCCGAAGACAGGCGAAGTTGCGTGGGCGCGGCGCCCAGTCGTTCGCTGTAGATCGGCAGGCGTTCGCGAAACACGGCACGGGCCTGCGTCTGCATCCAGGCCTGGACCGCATTCTTGAGTTGACCGGCATCGGCCTGAGCCGGCAGCCCGATGCGCAGCGTGTCGTCATCGACCGAGACACCGCGGGCGCCGGCATCGATCCGCATGGTCAGCGTGCGACCAAGAAAGGCGACTGTGCCGCCGTCTTCCCAGCGTACCGCCAGGCGTTCGCGCCGACCCGCATGCTCTCGCCATTCGACCAGCTTGCGAAGGATCCAGGCCTCCTTGGCCGACAGGGCCGAATCGATTTCGGCGATGCCGACCCAGCGCGGGGCGGTCACGCGCAGACCCGAGTCGTCGACGCAAAAGCCGATCGTGCGGCGTCGTGATCGGCGCAATTCGTATTCGACCGGATGGCCGCCCAACCGCGTCAGTCGACGCGAGATGCCGGGGGCGTGGGCGACCGGTGAGCCGGCTGCATTCGGGGCCGGCGGCACAGGGCGCGATGCCGGCGCGCGAACAGGCGTCGGTGCGATCTGATCGAACAGCGGCAGCGTCAATTGCAGGGCCGCATCGCCGGCCGCGCGGGCCAGATCACGAAGTCGCTTCATGCATCGCTCCTGCAGCGGGTTTGCCGGGGGTGTCACGGTAAGCGTCGGGATCGATGCGCCGCATTTCGGATTCGATCCAGTTCATCACCTCGGCATTGACCTGATCGGGCCGGCGATCGGCGGTCTGGATCGGTGGGCCCACGGAAACCGTGATCAGGCCGGGTGACTTGATGATCGGCTTTTTCGGCCAGCAGTGCCCGGAATTGACCGCAATCGGCACGATGAGCGCACCGGTGCGGATCGCGAGCCTTGCGCCGCCGCTCTTGTACTGGCCCTGCTTGCCGACCGGAATGCGGGTGCCTTCCGGGAACATGACAATCGAGCGGCCTTCGGCCAGCTTTCGCTGGCCCTGGGCCACGACCGACTCGAAGGCATCGCGACCCTGCGACCGATCGATATGGATCATGTTGAGCAGCCCGATACCCCATCCGAAGAAGGGCAGAAAAAGCAGCTCGCGCTTGAAGACGAAACAGACCTCGCGCGGCGCATAAGCGACGTAGAACAGCGTCTCCCAGGTCGACTGATGCTTTGACAGCAGCACGACCGGCGCGTCGGGCAGGTTCTCCCAGCCCTTGACCTCCCAGCGGATGCCCAGGATCACCCGCGCACCCCAGAGCACCAGCCGGGGCCAGCGGATGGTGAAGGCATAGCGCATGTGCAGCGGCAGCGGGGCGAGCAGCAGGCAGCCGATCCCGAAGGGGACCACCGTGACCGCCTGGAAGATCAGAAAAAGAAGGGTTCGGATGAGGGGCATGGGTTGGGTATCTGGCAGTCGTTGGGCGGTCAGGGCGCCAGCTCGGCGGCCACCGCGGCAAGGTCGACCCGCACGATGGTGTCGGCCGGAAGCAGCCCGGCATCGAGCGTGCGGCGACCGTGACCGGTGAGGACCAGGACCGGGCGCAGGCCGGCGGTGTGGGCCGCATCGAGTTCGTGCTGTGAATCGGTGACCAGTACGGTTGCGCCCGGTGAGACGTCGAGTCGTTCAAGCGCGTCGGTCAGCGTGGCGGCGACCCTCGCGTTGCGATCGGACGCGTCGGCGCCCGGCACGAAGAGCACCACATCAATCGGGCCACCCTGAGCGGCGAGGTCTTCGACCATGCGCGAATGCACCGCGTTGAGTGCCGCCATGTCGCAGGTGCCGCGGTCGAGCGGGCTGCAGTCGGCCAGGACGGCGATGCGATAACCGTGGTGATGCAGCCGGGAGATCGCCGCAGCCGCACCCGGCATCGACACCCAGTCTTCGGCGCGCGTCGTGCGGCCGTCCGGGTCACTGGACACGACGCCGTCGCGGTCGAGGATGATCAGCTTCACGGTTTAGCAGTGTCCCCGGCGGTGGTGCTCAGTGTTGGGCTCGGTGTCGCGTTCAGGCCGCGAGCTTCGAGAGATCGGCAACGCGATTCATGAGCCGGTGCAATCCGCCCAGCAGTGCCAGTCGATTTCGCCTCAGCCCGGCCTCCTCGGCATTGACCATGACCGCATCGAAAAATGCATCGACCGGCTCTCGCAGCAAGGCGAGCGTGCCGAGTGCGCCGGCGTAATCGAGCGCACCGAGCCGTGCCTCGACCGCAGGCGTGGCGCTGGCGATTGCCTTGAAGAGCGAGCGCTCGGCATCTTCTGCGAGCAGGTCTTCGCGCACATCGGCCAGCGCATCACCGGCATCGGCCTTGCGAAGGATGTTGCCGATGCGCTTGTTGGCCGCCGCCAGACTGGCCGCCTGCGGCAGGGCCCTGAACTGCGCGATGGCATCGAGCCGGGGCAGGATGCGGTCGAGCTGATCGGCGTCGATGGCGAGGACCGCATCGATGTCGGCGATCGGGTAGCCGCGCTCGCGCAGCCAGCCGCGCAGGCGATCGGTGATGAAGTCGTGCAGTGCCGCCGGCGCTGCCGTGACCGCAGGGACTTGGGCAAAGGCATCGAAGGCCGCCGCGATCAGCGCTGACAGCGCGGGTGTCGGCGTGCCCGAGGCAAGCGGACGTTCGATCAGCATCCGGACCACGCCGAGCGCATGGCGGCGCAGGGCAAAGGGGTCACGGTCGCCGCTGGGCTGCGCGCCAATCCCCCAGATGCCGGCGAGTGTTTCGAGTTTGTCGGCAAGCGCCACCGCCATTCCGAGCTCGGAGGCCGGTATGGCATCGCCGGCAAAGCGCGGCTGGTAGTGCTCGGCGATGGCTTGTGCCACGGCCGGCGACTCGCCATCGTGCAGCGCATAGTGGCGGCCCATCGTGCCCTGCAATTCGGGGAACTCGCCGACCATGCCGGTCAGCAGATCGGCCTTGGCGAGCAGCGCCACGCGGTCGGCGGTATCGGCATCGACACCGATGCGATCGGCGATCAGGCGTGCCAGCGTGCGCACGCGGTCGCTTCGTTGGGCCTGCGTGCCGAGCTTGGCGTGATAGACCACCGAGGCGAGTTGCGAGGTGCGGTCGATCAGCCGCAGCTTTTTGTCCTGCTCGAAGAAAAACCGGGCATCGGCCAGACGCGGACGCACGACCCGCTGATTGCCGTCGATGATCAGCGAAGGATCATCGACCGCCATGTTCGAGACGATCAGAAAGCGCGCTTCGAGCTGTCCGTTGCGATCGAAGAGCGGAAAGTATTTCTGGTTGGTGCGCATCGTCAGGATCAGACACTCCTGGGGCACCTGCAGAAACTCGTCTTCGAATCGGCCGACATAGACCGCCGGCCATTCGACCAGCGCGCAGACTTCATCGAGCAGCGGCGCCACCGGCCCCTCGTCGCCGAGCGAGGCGCCCAGCTCGCGGGCACGATCGCGCAGCAGTGTTTCGATGCGCTCGCGCCGCTTGGTAAACGATGCGATCACCCGGCCGCGTTCGGCCAGCAGTCGTTCGTAGTCGGTGGCATCGGACAATTCGATCTGTGACTCACCCTGGAAGCGATGCCCGCGAGTCATGCCACCCGATTGCAGGCCAAGGGCTGCTGCCGGCAGCACCGACTGCCCATGCAGGACCACCAGGCCATGCGCGGGGCGCACGAAGCTCACGCTGGTATGGCCGTCGGCAAGCTGGTATTGCATGAGTTTCGGGATAGGCAGACGCGCAATCGCCTGCTCGATCAGAGGCTGGATGGCCTGCGTGAGCGCCGCGCCGGTGACGGTGCTGCGCAGATAGAAGCACTCCTGCTTGCCGTCGGAGGCGCGGATGAGTGCATCGACCTGCGTGCCCTGCTTTTCGGCCCACTTCTTGAGCGCCAGCGTGGCCTGACCTTGCGCGTCGAGGCCGACGGAAACCGACGGGCCCTTGATCTCGACGGCGCGATCGTCGGCCTGCTCGCGCACAGCCGCCACGCAGACGGCCAGGCGCCTGGGGGTGGCAAAGACTTCGAAGCTGCCGTCCGAAGGTGCCAGACCCTGCTGGCGCAGTCCTTCGACGATGGTGTTGGCAAACGAGTCGCCCAGCCGGGCAAGCGCCTTGGGTGGGAGCTCTTCGGTGAGCAGTTCGACGAGCAGAGGCTTGGTCATGGTGTGGCGGTCAGGCAGACGGTGTGCCCGAGCGTGCGAGCATCGGGAATCCGAGGCGCTCGCGCGAGGCATGGTAGGCATTGGCAACCGCCCGGGCGAGCGCACGCACCCGGCCGATATAGGCCGCGCGTTCGGTCACCGAAATCGCGCCACGCGCATCGAGCAGGTTGAAAGAGTGCGAGCACTTCATGACCATCTCGTAGGCGGGCAGGGCGAGTTCGGCGGCGATCAGGCGCTGCGCCTCGGCTTCGTATTCGTCGAAGTGGCGAAACAGCATCGGCGCGTTGGCGTGCTCGAAGTTGTAGGTCGACTGCTCGACCTCGTTCTGGTGAAAGACATCGCGGTATTTCACGCCATCGGTCCAGACCAGGTCGTAGACGCTTTCGACGCCCTGCAGATACATGGCCAGACGTTCGAGGCCATAAGTGATTTCGCCGGTGACCGGCACGCACTTGAGCGAGCCGACTTCCTGGAAATAGGTGAACTGGGTCACTTCCATGCCGTTGAGCCAGACCTCCCAGCCCAGACCCCAGGCGCCGAGTGTGGGCGACTCCCAGTCGTCCTCGACGAAACGGATGTCGTTGCGCGTGGTGTCGACGCCGAGTGCCCGCAGTGAACCGAGATAGAGCTCGAGGATCTCGGGCGGCGAGGGCTTGAGCACGACCTGAAACTGGTAGTAGTGCTGAAGCCGGTTCGGGTTGTCGCCGTAGCGCCCGTCCTTGGGACGGCGCGACGGCTGCACATAGGCGGCTCGCCAGGGCTCGGGACCGATTGCGCGAAGGAAGGTGGCGGTATGGAAAGTGCCGGCGCCGACTTCCATGTCATAGGGTTGAAGCAGGGCACAACCCTGATTGTCCCAGTACTCCTGCAGTCGCAGGATCAGTTGCTGAAAGCTGATCATCGGTGGGAGAGGGCCGCGCAAATGTCGGCTGTTCCGGACAAGGTCTGGATTCTAACGGGTTCGGCGACTGCGGCCATCCGAAGAAGCGCAGCACCTCATCGCGACGCGCCATCGCGTCGGCTTGCCCGAGCGCGATCAGCTCTCGGGTATAGCCCGATTCGAAGAGCAGATAACTCAGGAAGGCCGCGCCGCGCGTGTCCCTGCCCCGGCCTGCGACACCGACCGCTCGCAGCATCGATCGCACCGCGATCGGCAGCGAGGACAGATGTGGTCCGGCCAGATCATCGAGTCGCTGGCTCGGCGAAATCACCAGCACCTCGATCGGCTTGAGGGTCGTGCGCGAGCGCGCCGCGTCGTCGAGCAGCGAAAGGGTGCGGTTGATGCGCTCCAGACGCTCGACATCGACCGCCAGTGAATCGAGAAAGATGCTCGACATCGCATGGCCTGCGATCTGGGCGAGGCTCGGATAGCTCGGGCTCACCGGCCGTCGTTTGACCGGCTCCTGCATGCGCCCGGCGCCGATCACCAGCACTTTTTCGGCGCCCATGTGCACGGCTGGCGAGATGGGGGCCGACTGTCGCATCGCACCGTCTCCGAACCACTCCTGCTGCCCTTCCAGAGGCAGGCGCACCGACGGAAACGCAAACGGTATCGCCGATGAGGCCAGCAGATGATCGATGGTGATCTGCGTGCGCACCGACAGCCGATGCGAGCGGGTCCAGGGTGTGATCGTCGATTCGGACTGATAGAAGGTGACATGGTCGCCGCTGCTGTAGCTTGAGGCGGTGACCGCCAGGGCGTGCAGATGGCCGTCGGCCATGATCGCCGGCAGTCGATCGAAGTCGATCATCCGGTGCAGCAGTTCCTGAAGCGGTGAGTTGTCGAGCAGCGAGCGCGGACGCGCCCGTCGCCAGCGGGCGATCGCCCAGCCGAGGGTAAACATCGACAGCCATCGCGCGCCGCTTTGCGCCACGCCCAGGGCATCGGCCCGATAGACCTGATCGGCACTGAAGTCAGACCACAGATCGACCAGCTTTGCCACGCCTTCGCTGTAGCGGTCGGCATGACAGGCCAAGCCTGCAGCAATGATTGCGCCAGCCGAGGTGCCGGCGATCACCTGGAAGGGATTGGCAGTGGATGCGCCCGCCTC
>CAIKZV010000225.1 GCA_903831925.1 uncultured Burkholderiales bacterium | reverse complement strand
GCCAGCCTGATCGCCCCGGACTATTTCGGCTCAAGCCACGCATTAAAACGCGGAGAGCGCTTTTCACGGAAAGCGCTCACGCCTTCCTTCGCATCCGGATGGTGATCGGTGATCGCGGTGCGCGCGGCGATGTCCTCGAGCGCATGCGACCAGGTCTGCTCGGCGGCGTTAACCATCGAGCGCTTGAGCATGCGCATTGCCACCTGCGGGCCGTTGGCAAACTCGGTCGCCCAGTCCATCGCGGTGGCCTGTAAGTCGGCCAGCGGCACGACCTCATGAACCAGGCCGATGTCTTTGGCCTGCGCCGCATCGACGATGCGTTTTCGCATGACGAACTCCATCGCGCGTGACAGGCCGAGCAGTTGCACCAGCAAATACTGACCGCCTTCATCCGGCAGCAGACCAAATCGCAGCGTCGCACTGCCCAGGCGCGCGGTATCCGCGGCAATGCGGAAATCGCAGGACAGCGCGAGCGACAGCCCGGTCTGGATCGCCACCCCGTTGATCGCGGCGATGGTGAGCTTGTCGAGGTTGCGCACGGCGGTATTGAGCGCCTGCGAAATGGCGCGCAGCCCGTTATAGGTGCCGGGCGCATTGTGATGACCGGGATGGATCGGCGCGGTCAGCGCATCGCCGGCAAGCACCCCATCGCGATAGGCCTTGAGGTCGTCGCCGGCACAAAACGCCTTGCCACGGCCGGTGAAGACCAGGACTCGCACCGCGTCATCCATCTGCGCCTGCGTGATGCATTCGATCAGATCGCGCTTGAGCGAGGCAGTCATGCCGTTGAGGCGCTCGGGGGTGTTGAACTCGAACCAGGCGATGCCGGGTTCGCGCAGCGACAGATCGAAGCCCGGGAACGAGCCGGTCGGAATGCCCATGGGATGTCTCCTTGTGTTGTGGATCGAGCTTAGCAGCGCAAGCCCCTGCAGGCAGACGCAGACCTTGCTCGATGAAACCGCATCAAACCCGCCGACACCATCAGCCACGCTCAGCCAGCTATCATCGACCGCGCAGCGGGCCACATCGATGCTGCGATGACCTCGCATCGCCCCCGACAACACACCAGGAGACCCTCCCCATGGCGACATCCCTTTACGACCTGAGCGTCGCAAGCTATCTGCAGATCCTGCCGGCCGTCTCCGGCTTTCTCGACAAGGGTCTGGCGCACTTCACCGCCGCCGGCATCGACCCCAACGAAATCGTGCAGGCCCGACTTGCGCCCGACATGCTGCCCTTCAGTTTTCAGATCGAGGCGGTCGTGCATCAGTCATTGGGCGCCATCGAAGGCCTCAATCGCGGCGTCTTCGGCCCACCCGGCGAGCTGCCGGCCCGCGACTACGCCGGGCTCCAGACACTGGTCAAGGACACCATCGCCGCGCTGCAGGCCATCAAGCCCGCCGACGTCAATGCGCTGGAGGGTCGCGACATGGCCTTCGAGATGCGCGGCCGGCAGGTGCCCTTCACCGCCGAGACCTTCGTGATGTCGTTCTCGCTGCCGAACTTCTATTTCCATGCCGCCACCGCCTACGACATCCTGCGTCAAAAGGGTGTGCCACTGGGCAAGCGTGATTTTCTGGGCCCGATGCGCACCCGGCCTGCGGCCGCCTGAGCGTCGCGAATCGCGGATCACTGCGACCAAGCCAGCGCGCGGCGTGTCTGCCCGCGGCGGCGTCAGCCGCGACCGGCAGCGCGCTGGTGGCGGATCATGTAGACGCCGGTCGCAATCAGCAGGCTGATCCCGATGAGGCCCCAGGCATTCGGCAGGTCTCCCCAGACGAACCAGCCGATCAGCAGGGCCCAGAAGAGGCCCACATACCGGAAGGGCGCGACCACCGACATCTCGCCCTGGCGCATGGCGGCGATGCTTGCGTAGTAGGCGGTGGAGAGGAGCACTGCGGCGATCGACAGCAAGCCGACGTCGCCTGCGCTCATGGGCGTCCACCCTTGCACCGCCAGCACGCCGCAGGCCATCAGCCACACAACGCTGGCGGTGGTCAGGGTCACCAGAATCGACGGCGTGGCCATCGGCACTTTACGGGTGAGCAGGTCGCGGCAGGCGAAGATGAAGGTGGCCAGCAGCGTCATCCAGGCATAAAGATTAAAGCCATCGAGCCGTGGCTGGATGACGGCGAGCACACCCAGAAAGCCGATGCCGATCGCGATCCAGCGGCCGGCATCGACCCGCTCCTTCAGGAGCACCATCGCCAGCAACGCGATGAAGAGCGGCGACGACTGGTTGATCGCGCTCACATTGGCGAACGGCAAGTGAAAGAGGGCCGCCAGATAGAGGAAGGTGCCCAGCCCCTCGCAGACAGCGCGCAGGATGACCCAGGGGCGCACCACATCCGGCAGCTGGCTCATCGCGCCCATGCGCCAGGCCACCAGACTGATCAGGCTGATGGCCATGACACCGCGCACCACGATGATCTGTGCGGCCGGCAGGTGTTGGCCGATCGACTTGGTGATCGCATCGTTGGCGATGAAGGCAGTCATCGCCAGCACCATCCAGGCAATGCCGGTGCGGTTGGCGCGGGCCTGTTCGGCAGTGCTCAATGCAGCAGCCGCCGCAATGTTCCGGCGCGCCGGTCGTCGGCTGAACGCATACTGGTCTCCGTGTTGTGTGCCGCAGTCTGTCAGGCTTTGGCTCTGTTGGCGGCATCAGACAGTTGCTTGACCACCAGATGGTACTGCTCGTCAGGGCGCCGACCGAAACACGCTGCCTGGACGCTATCTCACAGCGCAGGCTAGACTGATTTTTTGTCGCACAACAGGCAGACGATGAGCGCGCACCTCAACGACCATGAGTTGATCGACCGCATCCTGGCGCATGTCGACGGGCAATCGACCGACAAGGGCTCAAGCGTGTGGCGCGAGCCTGCGGCGAACTATGTATCGCCGCAGCGATTCGAGGCTGAACTCAAGGTGATGCGCCGTGTGCCCATGGCATTTTGCCCCTCTGCGGCGCTGCCTGACCCCGGCTCTTACATTGCACGCACGTCGCTGGGCACGCCGCTTCTGGTGGTGCGCGGCACCGACGGCATCGTGCGCGGGTTTCGCAATGCCTGTCGTCATCGCGGCATGAGGGTGGCAGAAGGCGAAGGCTGCAAACGGGCCTTCTCCTGCCCTTATCACGCGTGGACCTACGGCCTGGACGGCGCGTTGCGCCATATTCCTGCAGCAGACGGCTTTCCAGGGCTCGACAAGGAGACTCACGGGCTCGTGCCTGTGACGGCAATCGAGAAGGGCGGCATCGTCTTCATCACGCAAGAGGCGCCGATTTCGGACGGGCCCTTGCCCGACCTGCCCGATCTCCTGCCTTCCGACTATGTGCATTTCAACACGCTCGAGTTCGACGACAAGGCCAACTGGAAGCTGATCGGCGAGACCTCGATGGAGGGCTATCACATCAGGTCGCTGCACAGCCAGTCCTTCTATC
>CAIKZV010000224.1 GCA_903831925.1 uncultured Burkholderiales bacterium | reverse complement strand
GTCAGCGATGTGCGGCACCTGAACGCGTGCGTTGGGGCGGCCGCTTAGACTCGGTTGACTCAAGACGCTCAGCAAGCCAAATTTTGATAACAGATTGCCTTGTAACCCCTAGCTTGTTGGCTTCACGATCCAGTGAGTCAATCATCCAGGTTGGAAAATCGACATTCACCCGCTTCTGCTCCTGCAGCACGCGCTTGGCTTTAGGCAAGTCCAACAAAACCGTGATGTCGACGTTATCGTCGAACTGTTGCTCGAAATTTTTAGCTTTCATAGAACGCCACCTCTTCTGTGCGTGCACGACGCACGGATATCAGTCGGACATTGGACCCTCGATAGGTAATGACCGCTGACCAATGCTTCCCTTCAATTTGTCCTATCACCAGAAACCGCGGCTCGTCTTCAATCTTTGCTGGAATCTCGAGAAGCATCGGGTCATTCCAAAGGCTTTGGGCCTCAACGAAATCGATGCCATGTTTCGCGCGGTTGGTGTCGCTCTTTTCGGAGTCGAATTCGAACGAAGTCACAGTATGGAAAATATACCTTAATTGGCATCATCTGGTCAGTCAATTCAGGTTTTTACTCGGCAACACTGCAGTCGACTCCGAAGGACCTCAGATTGATCGCGTGATCCGACTCGATCCCAGTCTGAAGCCGTCGCGCCCGGCGAGAAGCCGGACCTGCATGGGTCATCTTAAATTTCATCTGGGTCTGGCTGGGCACTGCGATGTTCGTCCGGCTCGACGCAGTACCCCTCGTGGCCACAGGCCGCAGCCAGTTAAACCCGACCCAATTTGTCGCCGCTTGATGCGCGCATCTGGTGACCCAACCGCGTACCTCAGCGAATCTTGCGGCGCGACCGTGGGCGCGCCGCAAGGTACGCATCAGAGTTTGATCCAGGCTGCGAAGCTGCCGCCGAGATTTTTCGCCCAGTAGCTACCGCTGACCTGCGAACCATCGCTGCCCACCAGGTCCGGCTTACCGTCACCGTCGCGGTCGACCCACCAGATCCACTCGAGCCAGCTCGGCGCAGCCGCATAAGTGGAGTAGATCACCGTCGGTGCAGAGGCATTGGTCGCAACGGCGGTCGTTGATGTGACGTCGGTAAAGGTTCGCCCGGCCAGTTTCAGAACCTGCGCAAGGTAGCCTTTGTAAAAATTCACCCCGCCTGGCGTGCGGGCGACCGTTAGCTCTCGCTTGCCGTCGCCGTCGATGTCATTTGAGGCGAATACAAGCGGATTCTGCCAGCCTGCAACCGCCGGAATCGTGGCTCTGCGCTGATCCGAGAACGTACCGCTGCCGTCTCCCCAGTAGGCATAGGTAGGGAGATAAGTCTCGTCGCCGCCGACCAGCAGATCGACATGCCCGTCGCCGTCGAGATCGAACATCTCGACCGTGAAAAGCGGCAGGGTAGGGTTGCCAATAGCGGCCGGAACGCGCGCGCGGTCGAGTTTGAATACGCCCTTTCCGTCGTTGATCAGAAAATAGGAGCCGCCTTTCTGGTCGGCGACAAACAGGTCAAGGTCACCGTCCTCGTCGATGTCTGCGCTGGCGCAGCCGTGGTGGAAACCGACTGTCTGGACCCAGGCGTCCGTGACGGGTTTCAACTTGCCGCCGCCGCTGAGAAGCATGGCGTTCGTTGTACCCGGGAAGGGCGAGGCGTCGTAGCCGTGGGCACATACAAACACGTCGTTGACGCCATCGCCGTTGTAGTCACCCGCGATCACCTTGCGTGCGTGATTGAGCTTGGGCACGGTGCCGTCGATCACGGTCGCGGTGACATCAGTGAAGGTCCCGTTCTTTGCGCCTTTGTAGATGGCCATCGGGACTGATGCGGTGAGTTCAAGGCTCTTCCCATAGGCGACGACCGCGTCGGCGATGCCATCGCCATCGAGGTCCACCATGCTGCGTGCGATGCGCATTACCGCACCGTCGGACAGGAACGGAGATGCGTTCCAGTTGGTCATCCCACTCAGCGCATTAGCCGCTGCGATCGCATACGAGGTGTCCTTGAGTGTCACGACAGGCGTCGGCGTCGGTGTTGGTGTTGGTGTTGGTGTTGGTGTCGGTGTCGGTGTCGTACTGCTACTGCCCCCGCCCCCACAGGCGGTCACTAAGCCAGCGACCAACAAGCAGGTCGCTACAAACGGACGAGTCATCTTCATTGCTTCCATCTCCCATTAGGCATTGCCCGATTTAGTACACCATCGATCGGCAAATGATCTTGAACGGACCTAATGAGTGATACGGATCAGTTGGTCATTCGAACATTCACGCAGAGCGGCACGATGCTAGCGCCAAATTTTTTCGGGCTAGTCCGTTCGACGGCGGGTTCCGTCCATCTGAGAAAACGCAAGCTTCGAAATCGGCGCAAACGGAAAAACCGAAACGAGGTAAACGCAGCTTCGACTAAGTTCGACTTGTTGCCTTTTTAATGTATCCCAGTGAGGCGAGGTTTGAGGCTCCCCGCGTATATCGGATACCAAGGTAGCGCGGTTAGTTCGAGGGAAGATGGGTTTTTCGAACGCAGACGAAGCATGACACTCATCTCAGGGAAAAAATGGCGGGCAGTGCCCGGCAAGTCCGCTACTTGGCTCGCGTCGGGGCGTTGAATGACCGCTTTATAAACCGCGCGGGATCGGCCGCTTAGGGTCGGTAGTCGTCTTTCACTCCAGCCCGATCAAGATC
>CAIKZV010000223.1 GCA_903831925.1 uncultured Burkholderiales bacterium | reverse complement strand
TCATGCCGATCAACATCGGCACCATCAACTCACCCAGGCGATCCTGTAAGGCCGGTTTCTTGACCAGCAGACCTACGATTCCACACATTAGAAATGCCTAAAAATTAGAAAAATTCCAGGTAACTCTTGACTTCCCACTCGGAGACATGGCGCATGTACTCGATCCACTCCATCCGCTTGAGTCGAATGAATTCATCGCTCAGCGGTGCCAATGCTTCACAAATCACGGAATCCGCGGCCAGCGCATCGATGGCTGCGTCGAGGTTTTGCGGCAGCTTGCCGATCCTGGCCTCGGCCAGCTGCGCTTCGCTCCAGTCGTACAGATTGACGTTGCGAGGTGCGCCCGGATCGAGCTTGCGCGCGACCCCGTCAAGGCCGGCCGCGATCACTGCTGCCGTTGCCAGATAGGGGTTGCAGGACCCATCGGGCAGGCGCAGCTCAAGGCGCCCTTTGGGGATGCGAACCATCGTCGACCGGTTATTGTCCCCATAACTGATGTAGGCCGGCGCCCAGGTCGCCCCGGTGAGCGACCGCCCCACGACCAGGCGCTTGTAGGAATTCACCGTCGGCGCGCACAGCGCAGCCAATGCCGGGGCGTGGGCCAGCAGTCCGCCCAGAAAGTGATATCCAAGCGCGGATAGATCCAGTCCGTGAGGGTCACTGCGATCCTGGAACAGATTGCGCTCACCGTCCCCGATCGACATGTGCATGTGCATGCCATTGCCGGGCCGGTTGGCAAACGGCTTGGGCATGAAGGAACAGATCAACCCCATCTCATGAGCGATCTCGCTGGCTGCCATTTTGAAAAACACAAAATGGTCACAAGAGGTCAGGCAATCCGTGTAGGTGTAATTGATCTCGAACTGACCATTCGCATCTTCATGATCGATCTGATACACATCAATGCCGGTCGATCGCAGTGCAATCGAAAGCCGCTCGAGAAACACGCGAGTCCTCGACAAGCCCTTGTAGTCGTAGCAGGGCTTGGCCAGCGTATCGCTCGGATCACAGGGTTCGATCTGGCCCTGGGCATTGCGACGCAGGAGCGAAAATTCGGGCTCAAGCCCCGTGTACAGCGTCCAGCCATGGCTCTTGAGCCGATCGATCTGGCGGCGCAGCAACACCCGGCTATCAAAGGGCCAGGGCGAACCGTGGACATGGCCCTCGCACACGATGCGGGCGAATCCCGGTTGCCAGGGCATGAGCGAGATCGTTCCCAAATCCCCCACGGCCATGAAATCCGGGCCATGCGGCTCGATCCCGACCCCCCAGATCGCGAATCCGGCAAAACCGGCCCCGTCGGTGAGAATGGAATTGAGGTGGGCAACGGGTACCGCCTTGGCCTTGGCCACACCATGGATATCGACGAACTGCGCCAGCACATGGCCCACGTCATGCCCGGTCAGATAGGCTTGGGCCGCAGCGACCGTCTCGAACTTCAAGGGTAGCGGCAATTGCGCAGCGACTCGGGCAGCAGCACTGGGCGAAGGATCAGCAGTCATCGACAGCTCCGAAAATTGACAACGCGATGGCGCAGGGCTTGTGACTCAACAAAGTCCACGTATCATAGCGGCGAGTTTCATCCAGAGCAATTTGTATGCACCAAGGGAAACATCGACACACCCCATGGACCGCCTCAATACCGACACTTCTCAACAACCCCCCTCACTCGAAAATTCGGTGGGCGCGGCGATTCGCGAGTTGCGCCTGCGCCATGCGTTGACCCTCGCTCAGGTCGCCGAACTGGCGAATCTGAGTCGCGGCATGCTCTCGAAAATCGAGACGGGTCAGACCTCGGCAGGGCTTGACACGCTATCGCGGATCGCGCGCGCGCTTGGGGTGCCCATGGCGCTGCTGTTCAACAAGTACGACGCGACCGGGGCGACCGCCCAGCATGTCAAACGCGGCCAGGGGATGGAGGTGGTGCGCCGCGGAACCAAGAGCGGACACACCTACCATCTGCTGG
>CAIKZV010000222.1 GCA_903831925.1 uncultured Burkholderiales bacterium | reverse complement strand
CCCAAGAAAGTCATGTTCCTCGAGGGCGGCAAGAGCAAGGCCTTTGCCAAATCACCGACGCAATACATGACCCTGATTCCGACGACCTACAACGCCGACACCCTCGGCATCCGTCCCGACCTGATCAAGCGTCCGATCGAGTCCTGGAAAGAGCTCCTCAACCCCGAGTTCAAGGGCAAGGCCTCGATCCTCAACATCCCGTCGATCGGCATCATGGACGCGGCGATGGTGGTCGAGGCGATGGGCATCTACAAGTACCCCGACAAGGGCAACATGACCAAGAAGGAAATCGACCTCACGATCAAGACCCTGATCGATGCCAAGAAGGCCGGTCAGTTCCGCTCGCTCTGGAAGGACTTCAACGAGTCGGTCAACCTGATGGCCTCGGGCGAAGTCGTGATCCAGTCGATGTGGTCACCGGCCGTCACCAAGGTGCGTTCTCAAGGCATTGCCTGCACCTACCAGCCGCTGAAAGAAGGCTATCGCGCCTGGGCGGCCGGTTTCGGTCTGCCGGTCACGCTGGCCGGCAAGAAGCAGGACGCGGCCTATGAGTTCATCAACTGGTTCCTCGATGGCTGGGCCGGTGCCTACCTCAATCGCCAGGGCTATTACTCGGCTGTGCTGGAGACCGCCCAGGCCAAGATGGAGCCTTATGAGTGGGCCTACTGGATGGAAGGCAAGCCTGCCGAGAAGGACATCAAGGCCCCTGATGGCTCGGTGCTCGAGAAGGCCGGCAAGGTTCGCGACGGCGGTTCCTACAACGAGCGCATGGGTGGCATCGCCTGCTGGAATGCGGTGATGGACGAGAACAACTACATGGTCCAGAAGTGGAACGAGTTCGTCGCAGCCTGATCGAACCTGGCAGTCATCGCCCGGCGCGAGGAGCCGGGCGGTGACGCCTGCGCCCTCCGGCGGGCCGCCTGCCATGAGGGTCTCGAGCGGCCTGCCTGCCTGGGTGCAGGCAGGCCCGTTCGCGCTGGTGTTTCTGTTTTTCTTTATCGTGCCTCTGGTGCTGATCGTGGCGATCAGCTTCTGGGACTTCAATGAATACGAACTGCTGCCGGCGTTCACACCGAAAAACTACATTCAGATCTTCGAGGGCTGCAGCAATTTTGACGACCCCTGCACGACGGTTCGCACCTATCTCTCGACGCTGAAATTCTGCGGCCTGGTCTGGGCGGTCACGCTGGTGCTGGGCTTTGCGGTGGCGTATTTCCTCGCCTTTCATATCCGCTCGCCGAACACGCAAACCTTGCTCTTCATCGTCTGCACGATTCCGTTCTGGACCTCGAACGTGATCCGCATGATTTCCTGGGTGCCGCTGCTCGGGCGCAACGGGCTGATCAACAAGGGTCTGGTCGGTGCCGGTCTGGTCGACACGCCGATCGAATGGCTGCTCTTCTCCGACTTTTCGGTGGTGCTCGCGCTGGTGCACCTCTATACGCTCTTCATGATCGTGCCGATTTTCAACTCGATGATGCGCATCGACCGGTCGCTGCTCGAGGCGGCTCGCGACGCCGGCGCAAGCGGCTGGCAGGCACTCTGGAACGTGGTCGTGCCGCTGTCGCGCACCGGCATTCTCATCGGCTCGATCTTCGTGATCACCATCGTCATGGGTGACTTCGTCACCATCGGCGTGATGGGTGGCCAGCAGATCGCCTCGGTCGGCAAGATGATCCAGGTGCAGACCTCCTATCTGCAGTTCCCGATCGCGGCGGCCAATGCGGTCATCCTGCTGGCGCTGGTCCTGATGATCATCTGGACGCTTACCCGACTGGTCGATATCCGGAGGGAACTGTGAGCGGCCGGCTGATGTCGCGCGAGCGTACGCGCCAGCCCGGTTTCTGGCCGCTGGCGATCGTCTTCGGCCTGTTCGTGCTTTTCCTCTACGGGCCGATGCTGACGATTTTCGTGCTGAGTTTTCAGGGCCCGGAAGGCGGGCTGGTCTTTCCGATGCGCGGCGTCTCGACCCACTGGTTCGTCAAGCTGGCCGAGGGCATCGGCGTGGTCGACATCTGGGCGGCGTTTCGCCGGTCGATCAAGCTCGGGCTGGTGGTGGCCGCGTTCACCATCGTGCTGTCGGTGCTGGCGAGTCTGGCGTTTCGCAAACATCTGCGCGGCGGCAACGCGCTCTTCCTGATCACGGTGGCCAGCCTGATCATGCCCTCGATCATCGTGTCGCTCGGCCTGGGCCTGCAGTTCCGTCTGCTCGACACCGGCTTGAAGTCGCTGCTCGAGTGGCTCGAATGGACCGAGTTGCTCGAAGGATTCGGCACGTCGATGGGGCTCTATACCTCGGCGCTTGCGGCACACCTTACCTGGACGCTGCCCTTCGGCCTGCTGATCATGTTTGCGGTCTTCAATCGTTTTGATCCGGCCTATGAAGAGGCAGCGCGCGACCTCGGTGCCACGCCCTGGCAGGCCTTTCGCCATGTCGTGCTGCCGCTGATCGGTGCGTCGGTGGTGGGCGTCGGCATGTTCGGCTTCACTTTGTCCTGGGACGAGATCGCCCGGTCCTCGCAGGCGATCGGCGACCTCAACACGCTGCCGCTCGAGTTGCAGGGCCTGACCACCACCGTGACCACACCGGTCGTCTACGCGCTTGGGACGGTCACCACCGTGGTGTCCTTCGGTGTCATCGGGCTCACGCTTGGTCTGATCGCGCTGCTGCGTCGGCGTCCCCGCGACTGAGGCCACCATGACCGAGGCCCGAACCAGCGCCAGACGTACCGAGCCTGCGCCCGATGCTGCAAACAGCAGCGCACCCGACAGCGCACCCGACAGCGCATTGAGCGACGCGCAGATCCACGACCGCATTGTCGCCGCCGTGCTCGACCATCGTCTGGCACCCGGCACGAAGCTGGTCGAAGAGCGACTGGGGCGGGCCTTCGGCGTCTCGCGCACCCGTGTGCGGCAGGTGCTGATCAGGCTGTCCGAGCAGCGCATCGTCACGCTCACGCCCAACCGCGGTGCCACGATCGCCCAGCCCGATCCGGTCGAATCGCGCGAAGTGTTTGCTGCGCGCCGCCTGATCGAGCCGTCGATTGTCGAGGCTTTCGCGGCGCTTGCAGGACGCGCCGAGCTGGCCCGCCTCGAGCGGATCATCCACGACGAACATCGCGCAATCACGGCGCGTCGGCGTGGTGATGCGATCCGGCTGTCGGGCGAGTTTCATCTGGCGATCGCCGAGGGTGCCGGCAATCAGACACTTGCCCGCATGCTCGGCGAGCTGGTCTCCCGAACCTCGCTGGTGCTGATGACCTACGGATCGTCGGAGCCGAATGGCGACGGCCCCGCCAGTGGCTGCGACGGCGATGCCCATCACACGCTGCTCGTCGCGCTGCGCGAGCGGCGTGGTGCTGCCGCCGGCAGAGTGATGCAAGCGCATCTTCAGGACCTCGAGGATCACCTCAACTTCGAGTTGCCCGACAACGCCGGCATCGATCTCGAGACCCTGTTCGCGAGCCCGCACCCATGAGCACCGTGCTGCTGATCAATCCGAATACCTCTGCAGGCGTGACCGACCTCATGTCGATGCTGGTCGCACCGCTGCTCGATGCGCCGCTCGAACTCGTGGCAGTCACCGCCCGGTTCGGCGCGTCCTACATCTCAAGCGAAGTCTCGTATGCGATTGCCGCCCATGCCCTGCTCGATGCCTGGGCGGCACATCGTGCGGCAGGCGGGCGTTGCGATGCGGTCCTGGTCGGATGCTTCGGCGATCCAGGGGTGGCTGCGCTGCGCGAGATCGCAGGTGTGCCGGTGATCGGACTGGCCGAGGCCTCGCTGCGCGAAGCCGCCCGCTACGGCCGCCATGCCATCGTCACCGGCGGTCTGGCCTGGCGCCCGATGCTGCATCGCTTTGCTGCCGCTCAGGGTCTTGATCGTGATCTGGCGGGTGTGCATGTGCTTGAGCGCAGCGGCGCCGAGCTGATGGCCGATCCGCAGGCCGCCGAGCGTGATCTGCTGGCTGCGCTGCGCGAGGCGGCCACCGACGGCGTTGCCGCGCTGGTGCTGGGTGGCGCGGCGCTTGGTGGCATTGCTGCACGCCTGGGCTCGCGCCTGCCGGTGCCGGTCATCGACAGCGTGCAGGCGGGGGCTCGCGCGGTCAACGAGGCGCTGCGCGCATCGGGTGTTCTGAACGCCGCGCTGACTCCGTCCGCCAAGGCCGATGCCACCGTCGCCTGGGGCGGGCTGTCTGACGAACTGCTCGCTGCCCTCAGGCGTGGCGTCGGCCCTTTTGCCACTGCACATCCGTCCCGCCCTCGTGGCGGTTGAGGACGCGCGCCAGCACGAAGAGCAGGTCGGAGAGCCGGTTCACATACTGGCGGCAGGCAGGTCGGATCGCCTCTTCGCCGCCGAGTGAAACGATCGCGCGTTCGGCGCGTCGGCAGACGGTTCGCGCAATATGCGCGATGGCGGCCGACCGTGAGCCGCCGGGAAGAATGAATTCCTGAAGCCGGGGCAGCGTCGCGTTATAGCGCAGCAGCAGGGCGTCGAGTCGCGCCACCTGTGTGTCTGCCAGATTCTCGAAGCCCGGGATGCACAACTCGCCGCCGAGATCGAAGAGATCGTGCTGAATGTCGATGAGCGCTTCCCGGATGTCATCGGGCAGCGGCTCGGTCAGCAGCAGGCCGATCGTCGAATTGAGTTCGTCGACATCGCCCATGGCTGCCACGCGCAGGCTGTCCTTGCGCGTGCGACTGCCGTCGCCCAGTCCGGTCGTACCGTCGTCGCCGGTGCGGGT
>CAIKZV010000221.1 GCA_903831925.1 uncultured Burkholderiales bacterium | reverse complement strand
GCGGATCCCGCCGACGTCCGTATCGTCCGACGACCGCAGCAAACTGCAGCATCTCGAGCGTGATCTGCGCAATGTGGTGTTCGGTCAGGACCCCGCCATCGAGGCACTTGCTGCCGCCATCAAGATGGCCCGTTCAGGTCTTGGAAAACCCGAAAAGCCGATCGGCTCATTCCTGTTTTCAGGCCCAACGGGTGTCGGCAAAACCGAGGTCGCCAAACAGCTGGCGTTCCTGATGGGCATCGAACTGATTCGCTTCGACATGTCCGAATACATGGAGCGTCATGCGGTGTCGCGCCTGATCGGTGCCCCTCCCGGCTATGTCGGTTTTGATCAGGGTGGCCTGCTGACCGAGGCGATTACCAAGAAGCCGCATGCGGTGCTGCTGCTCGACGAGATCGAGAAGGCTCATCCCGATATCTTCAATATTCTGCTGCAGGTCATGGACCACGGCACCCTGACCGACAACAATGGTCGCAAGGCCGACTTCCGCAACGTGATCATCATCATGACCACGAATGCCGGCGCCCATGACCTTCAGCGTCGTTCGATCGGCTTTTCCGACAACAAGCAGGCCGGCGATGAGTTGCAGGAAATCAAGCGGATGTTTACGCCTGAATTCCGCAACCGTCTCGACTCGATCATTTCCTTCGGCAGCCTGACCGAGGACATCATCATGCGGGTGGTCGACAAGTTCCTGATCGGGCTTGAAGAGCAGCTGCACGAGAAAAAAGTCGATGCGGTATTCACCGAGCGCCTGCGGGCTCATCTTGCGAGCAAGGGTTTCGATCCGCTGATGGGCGCGCGTCCGATGCAGCGGCTCATCCAGGACACGATCCGCAAGGCGCTGGCCGACGAACTGCTATTCGGCAAGCTTGTGGGTGGCGGCAAGGTGACCGTCGATCTCGACGCCGAGGATAAGGTCACGCTGTCGTTCTTCGAGTCGGCACCGCCTGCGGCGCCGAGTGAGGGTGAGGAGCAGATTGAGGTTGTGCCCGCCTGACGGGTTGTCGTGGCGGGTTTGGTCATGATCTGGCGCCTCACGCTTCCACTGGCTGCTGCGGCGCTGATGGGCGGTCTGTTGGCACCTTGTCTGGCCTCGGCTCAGAGTCGCGAGGCGCTTCCCCCCGAGGCAGCCTATCTCTCGGCCAATTGCGCCAACTGCCACGGGCCGCAGGGTCGGTCTGCGGGCGCCATCCCGAGTCTTGCCGGCCTGCCGAGTCGCTACATCGTCGAGCAGATGCAGGCCTTCAAGGCCGGTACCCGGCCGGCGACGATCATGCATCAGCTTGCCAAGGGTTATACCGACGCTCAGTTCGAGCTGATGGCAAGCTACTTCTCAAGTCTGCCCAAGCCCTGAGCCTGCATCAGATGTCGTCATCGGCCCTTCCCATTGATCGCTCGAGGCGTCGCCTGGGGCAGGCGCTCGGCGCGGGAGCCGCGCTCGGCGTGCTTGCAGGATGTGCGACACGGCCGCCCGCCTCCGGCGTTCGTACGAATGGCAAGGTGCTGGTCGTGGGTGGAGGCTTCGGTGGTGCGACAGCGGCCAGCTATCTGAAGCGCTGGGGCGGTGATACGGTTGATGTGACCCTGGTCGAGCGCAATGCCCGCTTTATTTCCTGTCCGCTGTCAAACCTTGTACTCGGCGGTTCGCGCCGTATCGAGGATCTGACGCTCGGCTATCAGGGACTGCGCACCCGGGGGGTCAGTGTTCTGCAGGATGAGGTGCTCGACGTCGATCCGGTCAATCGGACAGCGCGCCTGGGCTCGGGAGCACGTCAGCAGTACGACCAGCTGATCCTGTCGCCGGGAATTGATTTCCTCTTTGACGAGATCACCGGCTTCGATCGCAGGGCGCAGGACACGGTGCTGCATGCCTGGAAGGCGGGCCCGCAGACCGTGGCACTGCGGGCGCAACTCGAGGCCATGCCCGATGGCGGCACCTTCGTCATGAGTATTCCCAAGGCGCCTTATCGGTGCCCGCCCGGCCCGTATGAACGTGTCTGCCAGGTCGCCAGCTATTTCAAGGCACACAAGCCCCGGGCCCGCATCGTCGTGCTCGACGGCAACCCCGACATCGTCTCGAAGAAGGGCCTGTTCCTGGCGGCCTGGAATGGTGCCTACAAGGGGATGATCGATTACCGTGCCAATGCGCTGGTCACCGAGCTCGATGCGGCCGGACGCACCGTCACGACTGAGCTTGGCGATCGTGTCAAAGGCGATGTCATCAATGTCATTCCGCCGCAGCGGGCAGGTGACCTGGCCGCCAGGCTGGGGCTTCTCAATGCCAACGGACGCTGGGCTCAGGTCGACTGGATGACCATGCGCTCGACTGCAGTGAGCGATATCCATGTCATTGGCGATGCCACCTTCGCTGCGCCAGCCATGCCCAAGTCGGGTCATATGGCCAATCAGCACGGCAAGCTGGCGGCGGCGGCGATCATCGAGCAGCTTAACGGACGGTCGCCGGTCACCCCGGTCATTGCGAACACCTGCTACTCCTTTGTTGACGATCGCAGTGCGATGCATGTCGCCTCGGTGCATCAGTGGGTTGCCGACAAGAAGACGCTCGAGCCGGTTGCCGGCGCCGGCGGACTGTCGGGCGCAGCCAGCGAACTCGAGGGCCAATATGCCTTCGCCTGGGCGCGAAATATCTGGGACGACATGCTGTCCTGATCAGACGCGGCCGTCCGTCGGTCATTGCGCACCTGCGGTCCGGCTTGACTCAAGAGCACCCTTCCCGGCGCCGACAACACGGGGAATCGTCCGACTTCGCCAAGGGGTGCGTCATGTCAGCATTAGATGCCGGTCAGCTCAATCGGCTGCTCCGTGATCTCGAATTCACAGCATCGGTTGCCATGCGCAAGGCCGCTCCCCAGGCGGTCCAGCATCAGTGGCTGCAGGCTGCGGTGCAGCGTGTCGACGTGCGCTCGGACGAGGTGTTTCAGCAGCGTCTGGCGCGTTATGTCGGACTGCGCGGCAAGCTGCGGGCAAACAAACAGGCGCTCTTTGTCCTGCTCGAAGACCTGAAGTCTGTGGATGGGCTCAGCTTTGAGGACATGCTTCGCAAGGTCAGCGATCTCACAGGGCAGCTCGAAAAGTCGGTGGCGTCCGCGCTGCTGGGTCTGCTCGACGCTTCGCAGGCGGCAATCGATCGGGACCTTCGTGAGTTGCTGCCGCGATACGGCTTTCCCCTGCTGGCCGAAGCGCCGACCTTTGATGAATGCGTGCGCTGGCATGCCGACCTCGGTCATTTGTTCGAGCAGGTGATTGCATCACCGCGCTGGCAGGCTATCGTGTCCAGGCTCGACAGTGTCTTGCCGGTTTCGGCGGGAACCGAGCTGAGCGATGTCTGCAAGCTCGGGCTGCATCTGAGCCAGGCGCGTCGTGTGGTGGCACTCACGCCCGCACCAACCCGATTTGTTCCGATGGCCAAGCCGGTTCGCCCGGCTCTCAGCGAGTTGTCTTCCGAGGGTGTGGCGCGTCCCGGGGCGGTGCGATTGCATCTGTGCCGCTAAGCGGCCGAACAGCCCGCTGACCTGGCGAGGCACTCAATCCGGCCGGGCATCTGGCTGCCTGGCCATACGGATTGAACCCGGTCGAGCGCTTTGCCGACCGGTCGTGCCGTTCAAACCCTGCCGAGCAGGATGAATTCCATCAGCGCTTTTTGCACGTGAAGGCGGTTTTCGGCTTCGTCCCAGACGACCGACTGCGGCCCGTCGATGACATCAGCCGAGACTTCCTCGCCGCGGTGTGCCGGCAGGCAGTGCATGAAGAGCGCATCGGCTTTGGCCTGTCGCATCATGTCCGCGTCGACCTGCCAGTCCGCGAACGCGGTCAGGCGATCGCGGTTTTCAGTCTCGAATCCCATGCTGGTCCAGACGTCGGTGCTCACCAGGTCTGCGCCGGCGCAGGCTTGCATCGGATCTTCAAGGATGTCGACATGCGCGGCATCGTGACTCGACACCCGTGATGGGTCGATTCGGTAGCCTGGTGGCGTCGAGATCCGGATCCGGAAGTCGAGCAGCCCCGCTGCCTGGATCCAGGTGTAGGCCATGTTGTTCGCATCGCCTACCCATGCGACGGTGCGCCCGGCAATCGGACCCCGATGCTCGATGTAGGTGAAGACGTCTGCCAGGACCTGGCAGGGATGGTATTCATTGGTCAGGCCATTGATGACCGGCACCCGTGAATTGGCCGCGAATCGCTCGAGGATCGATTGCTCGAAGGTGCGGATCATGACCAGATCGCACATGCGCGAGATGACCTGTGCGGCGTCTTCGACCGGCTCGCCGCGACCGAGCTGCGAGTCGCGGGTGTTCAGGAAGACCGCCGCGCCGCCGAGGTGTTGAATGCCCGCCTCGAAGGACAGTCGTGTGCGGGTAGACTGCTTCTCGAAGATCATCACCAGCGTGCGGTCGGCCAGCGGATGGTAGGGCTGATAGCGCTTGTAGAGATCCTTGATGATGCGACTGCGGTCAAAGACATGCTCGATCTCGTCGCGATCAAAGTCGATCAGCTGCAAAAAGTGTTTTAACGCCATTAATTCCGCCTCAGGCTGCCCGGTCGATCGGGCGCACCACGGTATCGCGCAGGATCGGCGCAAGGGTCGCAACGGTGAGCTCAGCCTGCTCGCGGTTGAAGATCAGCGGCGGCAAGAGGCGAACGACCGAATCGGCGGTCACATTGAGCACCAGACCGGCTTTGAGGGCTTTGCCGACGATTTCGCCGCAGGGGCGATCGAGCTCGATGCCGATCATCAGGCCATTGCCGCGGACCTCGATCAGCCCGGCAATGCCCGTCATCTCGCGGCGAATGCCGTCCATGATCAGATTGCCCATGGCGGTGGCATTGTCGAGCAGACGGTCTTCTTCCATGACGTCGATCGTGGTCAGGCCCGCCCGCATGGCCAGCGGGTTGCCGCCGAAGGTCGTGCCGTGGTTGCCTGCCTTGAAAGTGTGAGCAGCTTCGCCGTGAGCGACCACCGCACCCACCGGAATACCCGAGGCCAGACCCTTTGCCAGCGGCATCACGTCGGGGACGATGCCGGCGTACTGATGCGCAAACCAGCGGCCGGTGCGGCCGGTACCGCACTGAACTTCGTCGACCATCATCAGCCAGCCCTTGCGGTCGCACAGTGCGCGGACCTGCTTGAGGTATTCGATGCGGGCCGGCTGAATACCGCCTTCTCCCTGGATCGCTTCGAGAAAGACTGCGCAGACATTCGGGCGATTCGCGGCGATCTCGTCGAGCGCGCTCATGTCGTTGAGCGGCACCCGCACGAAGCCGGTCACCAGTGGCTCAAAACCCTTTTGCACCTTGACATTGCCGGTGGCCGACAGCGTGGCGAGCGAACGGCCGTGAAAGGCCTTTTCGTAGACGACTATTTCGGGCAGATCGATGCCGCGGTTGTGGCCATAGAGGCGGGCGATCTTGATCGCCGCTTCGTTGGCCTCAAGGCCTGAATTGCAGAAGAAAACATTGGTCATGCCCGACAGATCGACCAGGCGCTGGGCGAGTTGGCGACGCAGCGGGATCTCGAAGAGATTCGAGGTGTGGATGATCTTGGAGGCCTGATCGGTGATGGCGGCCACCAGTCGCGGATGGTTGTGTCCGAGGGTATTGACCGCGATTCCGGACAGGCAGTCGAGGTAGCGTCGTCCGTCGGTGTCGTAGAGCCAGGCACCCTCGCCGCGCTCGAAGGCGACAGGCTGAGGAGCATAGGTCGGCATGACAGGGTCGATGGCGGTCATCGTGAATCCTTCCGGGAATCGTTACAAAGTAAGGGGCGAAACAATCGAGTCTATGGGATTTTCATGACACCGGCGAGCCCGTTGCTTCGGCGGCTATACTGCCGTATTGCACTTTGTACGGCTCATCGCCCAGACGATGGCGTCCGACCTCACTCCCTCTCTCGTTCCTGCGCGATCGATCGCGACGATGCCCGATGCGATCTTTCTGATCGTTGGAGTGACCTCGTCGGGCAAAGCCTTTCGACCCAGCGACTGGAGTGAGCGCCTTGCCGGGGTGATGGCCTGTTTCCGCCCGCCAGGCAGTGGTGCCGCCTCGCCGCTCCAGTTCTCGCCTTATGCGGTGCCTGGGCGCCATCTTGAACAGACCTGTGTGCGGGTCGACCCTGCGATTGCTGCGGTCGAACCGCTCGCGCTCACGTTTTTGCTCAATTTCGCCCGAGACAACGACCTGCAGCTGGCGCTCTCCTCCGATTTCACTTGAAGACAGACCTTTAAGCATCTGCCTGATAAGGGTTTTTAAGCGAAAGTTCTTGCAGGCTTGACTGGGGTCCGGTGTAAGATCAGTCCGACTTCTCTCAGTGGCTGTCGGCCGCGGTCTGCCTGGATTCATGTCTTCCTCGATCACTCTGCTCGCGCCATTCGATGCCGATACCCGGCCATCGTTTCGCGTCGCGGCTTTCGGACTGGGCCTGACTTTCCAGCGCATCGTCGAGATCGTCTTTCGACTCGCGCGTGACAATCCCTACCGTTTCGTCTTTGCGCCTGCCGACGCCCCGCCCGATTACGATCTGGCGCTGGTCGACATGACCGTCGCCGATGGTCAGGCGGTCGCCAGGGTACTTGGCCGGCTGCCGCCCGCCGCAATCGGTGTGACGGTGGTCACCGTCGGGCGGCGCTGCGATCCGACCCGGACTTGCGACGATCTGGTTTTGCAGCGGTTTTCGGTCAACCTTCTGGCAGTCCTCAATCAGGCGGTTGAGCGACAGCTGATGCGGCCGATTCGACGTGGTGCCCGGGTCTTTCGAAGCGACCCGGCGATCGGCGCTCAGGCGAGCAGCGCGCGGCTCGCTCAAGCGTCGGCGGGTGCATCGCTGCGGCCACAGCGGGTTCTGGCCGTCGATGCCAGCCCAGTGGTCAGGCGGCAGATCGCGATGTCGATCGAGGCGATCGGCCTGGATGTCGAAGGGGTCGGCACGGCGCGTGAAGCGCTCGCGCTGCTGTCGCTGCGGCGCTATGAACTGGTGATTGTCGACGTCGACCTGCCGGATATCGATGGCTTCCGGTTTGTGCGACAGATTCGCCGGGCCCGACCGTCGGCTCGCGTGCCGGTGATCGTGCTCACTGCGCGCTCGTCGGTCGTCGACATGGCACGCGCCCTGTTCGCCGGCTGTGACGGGTATCTGGTCAAGCCGGCGTTGCAGCGCACGCTTCGCGCGAGCGTCATGCGCTGCATCAGGCCTTGCCCGGATGCAAACGAGGCCGAACACCAGCTACCGATCGGGCTCGAGGGCCCGACCTGCCTGGCGAAACTTACTTGACGCGGCTGCGGTACTCGGCGGTGCGGGTATCGATTTCGATGCGATCACCGATCTCGACGAAGGCCGGCACCGGCAACTCGAAACCGGTGGGCTTGATGCGGGCCGGCTTCATGACCTTGCCCGAGGTGTCGCCCTTGACGGCCGGCTCGGTGTACTCGACCTCGCGCACGACCGAGGTGGGCATTTCGAGTGAAATGGCTCGGCCGTCGTAGAACACCACGTCGCAGGGCATGCCTTCGTCGATGTAGTTCAGCGCGTCGCCCATGCTCTCGGCTTCAACTTCGTACTGGTTGTAGTCGGCGTCCATGAAGACATGCATCGGCTCGGAGAAGTACGAGTAGGTGCATTCCTTGCGATCGAGCACCAGCACGTCGAATTTCTCGTCGGCCTTGTAGACCGACTCGGTGTTCGAGCCATTGAGCAGATTCTTGAGCTTCATTTTCACGACTGCAGCATTGCGGCCGGATTTGTTGTAGTCGGCCTTCTGCACGACCATCGGCTCGGTGCCGATCATCACGACATTGCCGGGGCGCAGTTCCTGGGCGGTCTTCATGGGATCAATCTTTGGGGAAAAGTCGTGGGGGGCAGGTTCGCAAACGAAAACGCGCAACCGGCGATCAAAAGCTCTCGATTATAGCTTGCCGGCCGCAAATCCCACCAGCCGACCGGCCAGGTCGGTCTGCTTGAGCTGGGCCGATCGCCATCGACGGGCACCGGCCGCAAGCGTCGGCAGCTGATCGAGCATCGGCTGCAGTGCAGACGCCATCAAGGGACGACTCGACGGATCGGGCGCGGCATTCCAGGCGGTGTGAGCACTGCGCCAGACCTTCGCGGCGGTCTGCGGCACGGTCGCTGCATCGAGCCAGCGCTCGAGAAAGGCCTCGAGCTTGGGCTGATGCGCGTGCTCAGCCTGCCGGTAGGCCTGCCAGATCAGCGGACGGCCTGACCAGAGCGCTCTGACAAGCGAGTCCTCGCCGCGCACACAGTTGAGATCGCAGCACCACAGCAGTCGGTCGTAGTCGGTCTGCGCCAGAAAAGGCAGGCGCGAAAATGGGTGTCCATCCGCATGTCCATCGGCCAGCTCCGGTGCGATGCCCTGCGGGATCAGCAGTCGCCAGCGACCGTCCGTGCCTTGGGGGCCCTGCGGCGAATGCTGTCGCGCTTTGAGCCCGTCGATCAGTTCGGCGACCGGCGAGTCGGGATAACAGAACACCGAGATGAAGCGGTCACCGGGTTCGGCCTCAACGCCGAGCGATCGCAGAAAACCGATTTTTGCAGCGGGGTCGCGATCGAAGCCGTCCTGTCTGTCGATAAGATCGGCCTCGCGCAGCAGGCCGCCGCTGGCGGGCGTGAAACCCGGAAAAAAGAAGTGTTCGATCAGGCCATCGGCTTTGGGCGAGGGCAGGCCATGGTGCGTGTCGACCCATGCCTGCGCCGACAGATAGTCGAGATTGATCCAGACCGGGCGGCGCGATGTCATCGCATGGCGATAGCCCGCGGGCAGCTCGCAGGCAAATCCTGCAATCACCACGTCGGCCAGTTGCTCGGGCTCGGGCAGGCTCAGCCGGGGATCATCATCTCGCCAGCATTCGATGCTGACCCGATCCTGCACTTGCCCGGGATGAGCGCCCGGCACCAGGCGGCTCAGGGCCTGTGGTTGGTCGATCCAGAGGCGCACGGTGAGTGCGTACTCGTTGGCAAGCTGACGGGCCAGCCGCCAGCAGATCGCCGCATCGCCCAGATTGTCGACCACCCTGCAGAAGATATCCCAGCGCCGGCCCCGGCTTGCCGCGGCCGGCGTCTGGACCGGCATCTGGACCGGCATCTGGACCGGCATCGCAGCAGGCGTGCG
>CAIKZV010000220.1 GCA_903831925.1 uncultured Burkholderiales bacterium | reverse complement strand
GTCCGAGATCGTGCGCCTGGCTGATGAGACGTTGCAGCGCATGGGGGATGTTGATATTCTGGTCAACAATGCCGGTGCCTCCTGGGGCGCGCCGCTCGACGAGTTTCCCGAGAGCGGCTGGGACAAGGTGATGGACACCAATGTCAAAGGGGTGTTCTTTCTGACTCAGAAGCTGCTGCCGCCACTGCGCAAGGCGGCCGCCGGAGACAGTCCGGCGCGTGTGATCAACATCGGCTCGATCGATGGCCTCAAGTCGGCGATCTTCGACACGTTTTCTTACGGCGCATCAAAAGCCGCGGTGCACCACCTCACTCGCTTCATGGCGGCACACCTCACCAAGGAACGCATCCTCTTCAATGCGATCGCGCCCGGCCCGTTTCCCACCTGGATGCTCTCGACCGGCGTGGGATTTGGTGGCGCCACCGAAAATGTCGACTGGGACCGCGTAGGTCAGCGCAACCCCAGTGGCCGCGTGGGCACGCCGCAAGACATCGCCGGGCTGGCGATTTTTCTGTGTTCACGGGCCGGCGAATTCGTGGTGGGTCAGACGATTGCCTGCGACGGCGGATCAGTGGCCGCGTCGTAATCGGCCTGATCGCGATCAGTTGGTCGACATCCAGCGCCTGAGGTCATTGGTCCGGCGCTCGGTGTGCGCAATCATGCAGCCGGCATAGACCGCTCCACGGATCGTGCCGCCTGCATAAAGCTCATACCGAGCGTTGCAGTCGTTTTTGCTGAAGCTGATCCAGGCACGCTGAGCATCGACCAGTTGACGCTTGACCGACTGGTAATCCACGCCATCAGCCGGATCAGATGCGTCAAGGCGCTTCAGAAGCGCGCCGTAGGCGGCATTCAGGGCCTTGTCGCGGGCTTCAAGCCGATTGCCCAGGCATTCGTTGATTTCGACGGTGTTGGCTTGCGTTTCGCACGGATCGACTGGTTTTTTTTGCGCATTGGCAAGCGCCGGCGTCATTGCAACAAGCATGACGATTGAAATGATTGAGTAGTTCATTAGCCTTCCTTTGTCACAGCGATTGTCGCCCACACGAGATGACACGCCTGAACCACACCGCGGCGCGCGGCTTCGGGCATCATCACTGAACACGCCCTCAATCGATCTGCCCCACTTGCCCTGTTTGCGCCATGTATCAAGCCATTCCCGAGCTGGCCTACTTCAAGCTGCTGATCAGCGATGCCGACGCCATTCCACTGTTAGAAGCCGCAGCCTCGATCGGCCAGGACGCCGATCCGGCGCTCGATCTGCAAGGCACGCTGGCCAAATTCGATGAAATGGCACGCGAATTGTCTGACGCCTGCCGTGGCGCCACAACCGAAATGCTTCGCCTGCAGCGGCTTCTCGGCTTCATTTATGTGACGAAGGGCTTTGCCGGCAATGCCAATGACTACTACAACGCCGACAACAGCTATCTGCACCGCGTGATCGAGACTCGCAAAGGCATTCCGATCACCCTGGCCGTGCTGCTGTGCGAACTGGCCGAACATATCGGCATCAGCCTCAAAGGCATCGCCTTTCCCGGACACTTTCTGGTCAAGGCAGATCTGCATGAAGGCATCGTGGTGATCGATCCGTTTACCGGCAAGAGTCTCGATTACGAGGCGCTCGAAATTCGGGCTGCGCCCTATGGCATGAGCGTCGAGCGCCTGTTGCGACCGGCGTCGGCTCGACAGATTCTCATCCGGATGCTCAGCAACTTGCAGGCGATCCACGAGCAGCAACGACATCCTGAGCGGCTCGACAAGGTCATGCAACGCCTGCAGATGCTTCAGGAAGACCTTGCACCCTGACCCGACCGCGTCCCGACTGAGCGTCAGGCCGCGCGTGGCAATGCAAAGTGCGGCATCAGGCGGTCACACGATCAAGCCAGGCAATCAGATTGGTCGTGACCTCATCGCGATTGTTC
>CAIKZV010000219.1 GCA_903831925.1 uncultured Burkholderiales bacterium | reverse complement strand
GACGCACTCCAAGATCGAATACCGGGATGACTTCAACGCCACTCGCATCAGATACGGTTCAGAAGAGCGCATTGGCCTCGATGGTTATTTCGCTTGGCGGACAGATCGCCTCAATCGCCGGCGCCGGCGCGACCTGGGTCGCATGGCTGTCGCTGGCAGCCGGTGCGGCGGCAGCATCACTCGCAACCGGCGCGCTGGTGATGCAACATCAGCAGCGCCGGGGCTCGCCCGATAACGCCGACACGGTAACCGGCCCAGGCCGCGCGCAGGACGCGACCTTCGATGCGCTGGCCGCGCGCCTGAACGAAGCGCTGGCGCTATGGCAAAAACACCTGCAGACCGCGCAGGAGCAGACCCGCGAGGCGACCGACAAACTGCTCGGCGGCTTCGTGTCGATCATGCAGCAGCTCGATCAGATCATCGAGACGGGTCAAGACGCCGGGGGTCAAGACGCCGGTCAATCCCAGGGTAAAGATGCCCGCGCGCAGGTCCTGATCGAAGCCGAAGTCGACCTCAAGGCGCTGCTGGCGTCGCTGGACAACACCCTGCATTCCAAGGACCGGGTCCTCGGCACAATCCGCGAACTCGACGGCGCATCCAGAGGGCTTCTGGGCCTGGCCGATGTGGTCGAAAAGATTGCCCGGCAGACCAACCTGCTGTCGCTCAACGCCGCGATCGAAGCCGCGCGGGCAGGCCCGGCCGGCGCCGGCTTCTCGGTCGTCGCCGGCGAAGTTCGCAGGCTGTCGGCCGAGTCGGGAGAGATGGGCAAGCAGATCGGCGAGCAGGTCCGCAGCTTCGGTGCTCAGGTGACCGCCACCATGCGCGACGCCACCGCGCAGTCCGACCACGATCGCAATGCGCTCGATCTCAATGAGGACCGGGTTCGCAGCGTCATCAGTCGCGTCGACGAGGCGGTCGAGTCGCTCAGCGCACGCGCCGAGAGCACCCGTGTCGTATCGCAGTCGATCCGCAGCGAAGTCGAATCGCTGATGGTCGCCTTCCAGTTCCAGGATCGGGTCAATCAGATCATCGATCAGGTGATCACTGCCTTCGATGGCATCGCCGCCCATCTCGATGAATCGGCGCGCACGCATCGGATGCCCGCGCAGGAAGACTGGCATCGCACCCTCACCAGCGGCTACTCGACGGTCGAGCAGGCCACGAACCACGGCTCGAGCAGCGGTCATGCGAAAGCGCCCGCTCAGGCCTCCGAAGTCACCTTCTTCTAAGGTGGAAGATGAAAAAAACCATTCTCATCGTCGATGACTCCGCCTCCCTGCGTCAGGTGGTCAGCCTGGCGCTGACACGCGCCGGCTATGACGTGCTCGAAGGCTGCGACGGCAAGGACGCGCTCACCAAGCTCGACGGCCGCAAGATCCATCTGATCGTGAGCGACGTGAACATGCCGAACATGGACGGCATCGCCTTCCTGACCGCGGTCAAGGCGCATCCGAGCTATCGCTTCACGCCGGTGGTCATGCTGACCACCGAAGGGGCCGACGCCAAGAAGGACGCCGGCCGCGCCGCCGGCG
>CAIKZV010000218.1 GCA_903831925.1 uncultured Burkholderiales bacterium | reverse complement strand
GGATTCTGGTCATTGACGGTCTACAACGACAAGCATGTCTTCCATCCCAACTCACTCAAGCGCTATTCGCTGGGCACGAAAAGCAAATCGTTCATGAAGTACAACCCGGATGGTTCGCTGACTCTGTATTTCGGCGCCAAGTCGCCTGGGCAGGACAAGGAATCCAATTGGGTGCCGGCACCCGAGGGCGAGTTTTCGCTCTATATCCGCGCTTACTGGTCGGACCCGTCAATCATCAACGGCAGCTGGACGCCACCCAACGTCATCCGCAGCAACTGATTGACTGGCGGTTTCAAGGACGGTGGCTGGCGTAAAATCTCAGTTTGAAAGTTCACTGAGTCGACGCGTCCAGCCTCGGGCCTGCGCGCATGCAGCAAGCAAAGGCCATTTCATGCAGACCCGTTCATCCTGGCTCTACATCTCGGTCGCAGCCGCGATCCTCATGGTCACCATGGGCGCGCGGCAGTCCATGGGTCTGTTTGTCTCCCCATTGAATACCCACACCGGGCTTGGCATTGCGAAGATCAGCTTCGCTTTCGCCATCGGTCAACTGGTTTGGGGCGTGGTGCAACCGGTATTCGGCGCTGTGGCCGACCGCTGGGGAACCGGGCGCATCATTGCGCTGGGCGCGGTCCTGCTGGCCGCCGGAAGCTATCTGACCACGCAGGTGACCACTGAATGGGACCTGATTCTGGCGGCCGGAATACTGAGTGCCGCCGGTGCGGGCGCCGGAAGTTTCTCGATTCTGATCGGCGCAACCTCCCAACGCCTTCCGGCAGAAAAGCGGGCCTTTGCCAGCGGCGTCATCAATGCCGGTGGCAGCATGGGGCAGTTCGTCTTCGCGCCGCTGAACCAGGCGTTGATGTCGGCTTATGGCTGGATGGCCGCGCTGTGGACGATGGCGGTGATCGCCTTGACGACCGCGCCCCTGGGATGGTTCTTGCGAAGCGAGCCGCGCAGCACTGCGAGTGCAGGCAGTGCAGCATCTGGCGAAGAATCGGGCATGGGGCGGCAGATCGCCGCCGCATTGCGCAACCCCAGCTACTGGTGCCTGCACGCAGGATTTTTCACCTGCGGCTTTCACATCGCCTTTCTCATCACGCACCTGCCGGGTGAGGTCAACCTCTGCGGCCTGAGTGCCGGCGTCGCGTCGACCTCACTGGCCATCATCGGGCTTGCCAATGTGGTGGGGAGCCTGGTGGTCGGCTCACTCGGCAACCGGGTTCGAATGAAAATGATTCTTTTCTGGATGTATGCCAGTCGTGCCGTGGCGGTGCTGGTTTACATGGCCGCCCCGAAAGAGCCCATGACCTTCTACGTGTTTGCCGCGGTGCTGGGCCTGACCTGGCTGGCGACCGTGCCACCGACGGCGGGCCTGACGGCCAAACTGTTTGGCGTCAGGTACCTGGCAACGCTCTTCGGATTGACGCTGCTCTCTCATCAGGTTGGCGGCTTTTTTGGCGCCTGGCTGGGCGGTCTTGCAGTGGTCAGCACCGGCAGCTACACATGGATGTGGTGGGCCGACGCGGTGCTGGCGGTTGCAGCGGCACTCATCAATCTCCCGATCAAGGAAGCCAGGGTGGTCAGGCCGGCGACTGCCTGACTCAGGGTGCCGGATAGATGCCATCGGGCACCGATGCGCTGCACCGGGCCTGTCGCGGGGCTTAACGCATCCGTTCAATGTCGCCCGGCTTCCAGCTTTTATCGAGAGCGGCCTCGGTCGGACCGTAGAGTCTGATGATCGCGAAATAGCCCTTGCCCGGAACGGTCGCAAGCCAGTTGCGCTGCTTTCCGGCAGGCGCTTTGGGTCCGAGGTAAAGGTCAGTCGAGCCGTCGGCAGTCTGCTCGGGCTTGTCGCGCGAACCAAGCGACGGGAATGGCTGACCATTGGCAAGCCCCGACGCATTTTCAGCCTCATAAAGCGTGAGCGACCAGAAATTCGCCGCCGGAATATTAGGCGGCAGACGCAGCCGGTAGGACGCTCCGCCAGACAGCGGCGCACCCGAGGCGTCGTTGAACGCGATCATGTAGGACGCACCTTTACCCGGGACACGCGAGATCATCCCCGGGCTGACCGAGTAGTAGTT
>CAIKZV010000217.1 GCA_903831925.1 uncultured Burkholderiales bacterium | reverse complement strand
GGCGTGGCGGTCGAACCGACGCTGGATGCGTCGCACGACCGTGTTTCCGACGAGCCGCCTGCGCCGACTCAGAAGGATCGTGACCCGCCTGCGCGGCCGGTATCACGCCCGGTCGCGGTCCAGCCGAGCGCCAATCATCCGATGATTCGCGTGCGGGCCGATCTGCTCGATCGGCTGGTCAATGAGGCCGGCGAAGTCTCGATTTCGCGCGCCCGCCTCGACAACGAGATCGGCGGCATCCGCCAGTCGCTCGGCGAGCTGACCGAAAACGTCAACCGGCTGCGATCGCAGCTTCGCGAAATCGAGCTGGCAGCCGATTCGCAGATCCAGTCGCGCATTGCGCGCAATCGTGAGGTCGACAGCGACTTCGATCCGCTCGAATTCGATCGCTATACGCGTTTTCAGGAACTCTCGCGGATGCTCGCCGAGTCGGTCAACGACGTGGCCACTGTGCAGCAGAATGCGATGCGCAGTCTGGACGAAGCCGCGCGGGATCTGTCGCGCCAGAATCAGGTGACCCGCGAGTTGCAGCAGGACCTGATGCGAATCCGCCTGGTGCAGTTCGGCAGCGTGTCCGATCGCATGTATCGCGTGGTCCGTCAGGCCGCCAAGGAGCTTGGCAAGCGCGTCAACCTCGAAATCAAGGGCGCCGATGCCGAACTCGATCGTGGCGTGCTCGAACGCATGAGCGGGCCGATCGAGCATCTGCTGCGCAATGCGGTCGCTCACGGCATCGAGTCGCGCACAGATCGGCTGTCGGCCGGCAAAGCCGAGACCGGTGAGATCTGTCTCACCGTGGGCCAGGAAGGCAGCGAGGTCACACTGCGCTTTACCGATGACGGCGCCGGACTCAACTATTCGCGCATCCTCGATCGCGCCACCGAGCGCGGTCTGATCGCGCCGGGTGCCCGGCCCAACGAGCGCGAGCTCGCGCAGATGATCTTCATGCCGGGGTTCAGCACCGCGCCCGAAGTCACCGAACTGGCCGGTCGTGGCGTCGGCATGGATGTCGTCAGGGCCGAGGTGGCCGCCATGGGCGGACGCATCGAACTCGATTCAACGCCGGGCCTTGGTACCTGTTTTGATGTCCATTTACCGGTGTCGCTGGCGATCGCGCAGGTGGTGCTGCTGACGGTCGGGTCGATGCGCGTGGCAGTGCCCTCGGCGCTTGTCGAACAGGTTCTTCAGCTCAAGCCCGATGCCCTGGCTGCCGGCTATGCCGATCACACCGTCGAGTGGCAGGGCGCGGCAGTGCCCCTCTATTTCCTGGGCAGCATGCTCGAGATGGCTGAATGCACGCCGCTTGCGCAGCGTTATTCGCCGGTTGTGCTGTTGCGCTCCGGCGCAGAGCGGCTGGCGGTCCATGTCGACCATGTCTCGCCGAGCACTGAGGTAGTGGTCAAGAATGTCGGCCCGCAACTGGCGCGGGTCACCGGGATGGCTGGTGCAACCGTGCTGGGCAACGGCGAGATCGTCCTGATCCTCAATCCGGTCCAGATTGCCCAGAGCGGCGCCGGTCATCAGGCGGGTCAGGGCGATACCGCAGGCTTTGCGCCGACGCGCATCGAAGTGGCTCACACCGTCATGGTGGTCGACGATTCGGTGACCGTGCGCAAGGTGACCCAGCGGCTGCTTAGCCGGGACGGCTACCAGGTGGTTCTGGCTCGCGACGGGCTCGACGCGATGCGCCAGCTTCAGGACGTCGTGCCCGACCTGATGCTGCTCGATATCGAGATGCCGCGCATGGACGGCTTCGACGTGGCTCGCAAGATGCGCGAGGACGAACGCTGGAAGGGTGTGCCGATCGTGATGATCTCCTCGCGCACCGCCGACAAGCATCGCGACCATGCCTTCTCGCTGGGCGTCTCGCACTTCCTTGGCAAGCCCTATGAAGAGGGCGAGCTGCTGCGGCTGGTCAAGGCGCTTACCACCGAATCACAGCCGGTGAACTGACGCAAACAGGTCCGGGCGGCGATCCTGAGGGTCGTCGCGAGGGCCTGTCTGCTTAAGAAAAGACGTTCGCTAGAGCGGACCTGTGGCCGGCCACAACTGCTCAGTCTCGATCGGAAAGCCGACATCGGCCGCCGGTATGCAGGCCTCGATGCGCAGCTTCGATTCGATGCACAGCCGGTTCACGCCGTCAGGGCCATTCGGTCCGTAGGTGGGATGCATGACTCTGACCACCGGTGCCGACGGATCGTAGGTTCGGCGGCAGACCACACCGACTTCGCCATTGACCAGTCTGACCGGTGTGCCCGGCGGATAGGGGCCGAGCACATCGCTCAAGGCCTTGCCGATCGCGGTGTCGGCCACGCCGCTGGCACGGCCGACGATGAGCTGCAGCGCCTGGTCCGGTGGTGCACCGGCCCGATAGTGGCGCTCGGTGATCATCGCGCACCAGCGATCAGCCAGCATCAGCGCCTGCGCGGCCGGCCACAGCTGGTCGCCCGAGAGCTTGCGCGGATAGCCGGTACCGTCGAGATGCTCGTGATGCTGCGTGACCAGCGCGATCCACATCCGGTCTTCGAGCCCGGCGCCGCGCAGCAATGCGACGCTGACATTGGGATGATCGAGCACGGCTGCGCGCTGCTCGGGCGACAGTGCACCGGCCTGCGCATAGAGCTGCTCCTGCAGCTCGTGCATGCCGAGGTTCATGGTGAGCGCAGCATTGATGGCGGTGCGTCGCTCGCTGGGCGAGGTGCCCATGCGGGTCAGCATGAATTCGAGCACGATGGCGGTGGACAGCGCATGGCGAACGCCGTAGCGCCCGCCGGTCAGACGCAAGGGCACCGACAGCATGGCATCGGATTCGAGCAGACACAGTCTTTGCAACAAGGTCGAGGCTGCTCGCACATCATCGAGCGCGATCGGCGAATTCTGGCGACCTTCGGCAATGGTCTGCAGCGAGACTTCGAGTTTGTCGCGCATCGCTCGGACATGCGCCCAGGGCGTACGCGCCGGGCCGTCATGCGCCAGCGCGCTTGCTTCCTCGAAGGGGGTGAGCACTTCAGCCATCGGGCAAATCAGACTCGGTCGAATTCAGACAGGGGATGACTGCTTGCGAGCAACTCGAAGACAGTCCCTTTGGACCCAATCGTCTCGCGCGTGTGTCGGGATGGCCAGTCGCTGCCGGCCAGAGGGCGTCCCCGGCCATCCGGACGGCAGCCCTGTCTGGCGGCTTAGGCGTGCCGGCAACGATCTCGCGTGCAGGCGCCTGCCCCGGCAGATCAGCCTCCGACCTCGGCCTTGACAACCGTGTATCGCAGCAGCGTGCGCAGCCTGGCCTGCGCATGATCAACCACCGGCGCCGGATAGTCCCGACCGATGACGCAGCCCAGGCGCACCTGGTCGGCGACCGGCACAAGCCACGGCGCATGGATCTGCGCGGCCGACAGGCCAGCCAGTTGCGGCAGATAGCGGCGGATGAACTGGCCCTGCGGATCGAATTTCTGCGACTGGGTGATCGGATTGAAGATGCGGAAATAAGGCTGTGCATCGCAGCCGCTGGAGGCGGCCCATTGCCAGCCGCCGTTGTTGGCCGAGAGGTCATAGTCGTTCAGGTGCCGCGCGAACCAGCGCTCGCCGCGCCGCCAGTCGATGCCCAGGTCCTTGCACAGAAAGGAGGCGGTGACCATGCGCAGGCGATTGTGCATGTAGCCACTTGTGCGGATCTGCGCGATCGCGGCATCGATCAGCGGATAGCCGGTGCGGCCCTCGCACCAGGTGGCAAAGAGCGCATCGCCGGCATCGCCGCCCTCCCATTCGATGCGGTCATAGTCGGGTTTGAACGACTGGTGCGCGACCCGGGGATGGTGATGCAGGATCTGGAAGTAGAAGTCGCGCCAGATCAGCTCCGAGAGCCAGGTGCGCGCGCCTTCGGCAGCGGGCGTGTCGATGCCGTTGAGGCGTTCGCCGCGCTCGATGCGCTGTGCTTCACGCACCAGTCGGCGAATCGGGACGGTGCCGAAGCGCAGATGCACCGACAGATATGACGGGCCCTTGATTGCCGGATAGTCGCGTGTCTCACGGTAGCGCCCCATGCGCGGCAGGAAGTCCTCGAGCAGCGCGACACCGGCGCGTTCGCCCGGTGTGATGGCAAGGCTTTCGAGATCGGTCGGCGAAAAGCCGATCGCCGCCAGACTCGGCACACCGCTGACCGGCTCCGTGCCGAGTGCAGCGGGGCTGTCAATCCCATCGGCATCGCGAAGCCAGGCAGGCAGCGGCGCAAGGCGGCTGTTTGCAGGGCGCTTTGCCAGTTCGGCGGTGGACTGCTCGGCGAGCGCGGTGTTGTCCGATGGGTGGCTGTCTGAGTTGCCCTGGGCCTCGAGCGTTCGCAGCCAGGCATTGCGATAGGGCGTAAAGACCGAGAAGGGGCGGGCGGCAGCAGTCAATACCTCGTCGGCCTCGAAGATCACCTGATCCTTGACCAGGGTGAGTCTCCGGCCATCTGCCCGCAGTGCCTCATCGACCGTCAGGTCGCGGCGCACCGCCGCCGGTTCGTAGTCTCGTGCGGCAAAGACCGCCTGCACACCGAGTCGCGCGGCCAGCGCCGGGATGGCAAGTTGTGCCCGGTCGTGAACGACGATCAGGCCGCCGCCCGATTCGCGCAGTCGCGCATCGAGTTCGCGCAGCGAGCCGGCGATGAACTCGACACGACGGTCGGCCTTGTTCGTGAGGGCATCGAGAATCTCGCGGTCAAAGACGAAGGCGCAGTAAAGGCGCTCGCACGCTGCCAGCGCATGGGCGAGCGCGGCATGGTCTTGCAGTCGCAGGTCGCGGCGGAACCAGACGAGAGCGGCAGAGTTGGGGTCGCGGAGCATGGCGGCAGGCCTGGCAAAGCCCGCGATTGTGCGGCCCCCATCAGGCCTTTACAATCGTTCGATGAGCGATATCGACGCAGCAACCAATCTGACCAATCATTTTCTGCTTGCCATGCCCGGCATGGCCGACACCAACTTTGGCGGTGCGGTGGTCTTCCTTGCCGAGCACAGTGCCAAAGGGGCCTTGGGTCTGGTGATCAATCGCCCGATGGAGCTCGACCTCAAGTCGCTCTTCGAGCGTATCGATCTGAAGCTCGAAATCGCCCCGCTCAGCACCTCGGCGGTGTTCTACGGCGGACCGGTCCAGACCGATCGCGGCTTCGTGCTGCATCAGCCGCTGGGTGCCTGGAGCTCGACGGTGACTGTCCACGACAGCCTGGGTCTCACTTCATCGAAAGATGTGCTCGAAGCGGTCGCCGAGGGCACCGGGCCCGCGCGGCTGCTGGTCACGCTCGGCTATGCCGGATGGGGGCCGGGGCAGCTCGAAGACGAGATCGCCCGCAATGCCTGGCTGACAGTCGAGGCCGATCCCGACGTCATCTTCGCAACCCCGGTCGAGGACCGCCTGTCGCGCGCCTATGGACTGCTGGGCATCAACCCGGCCTTTCTGTCATCGGCCGCCGGGCATGCCTGAGGTGCCCGGATCGCCCGGACAGCCAACGGAGTCATCGGCACCCCCGTCATCGGCACCCATTCAGCCCGAGACCCTGCTCGCCTTCGATTTCGGTGTGCGACGCATCGGTGTGGCGCTCGGCAACACCCTGAGCGCCTCCGCACGTCCGCTCACGCTGATTGACAGCGCGCCCACCGATCAGCGCTTTGCGCGAATCGCCGAATTGATTCGCACCTGGCAGCCCGACCGGCTGGTGGTGGGGCGCCCGCTTGACGAAGATGGCAGTCTTACCGAGACCACCCGCCTGGCCGAGCGCTTTGCCAATCAGCTTCGCGGCCGATTCGGTCTGGTGGTCGAAGCGGTCGACGAGCGCTTCTCCAGTCGCGAGGCGCAGGCTATCATCGCCGCCACCGGGCGCCGCGGTGCGCAAAGCGCCCAGCATAAGGGTCATGACGATCCGATGGCCGCCGCGGTGATCCTGGCTCAATACCTCGACGCGCTGGGTCGCTCCCCCTCGTCACCTCCTCCGGTGTCTGCCTCATGAATACGCCTGCACAGGCCTCTTCCGCCCCGATTAACGCGTCTGCTGCGCCGGATTTGCCAGGTGCACCCGATGCCGAAGCGATCTACGCAATCCTGAAAGCCGCAGTGGCCACCTGGCTTGCCGGCATTTCCGAGCGCCGCCCGGCGCTGGTCGGCATTCACACCGGCGGCGCCTGGGTGGCCGAGCGGCTGCATCGCGAACTGTGCCCTGACGCACCGCTTGGCTTTCTCTCGAGCGCCTTTCACCGCGACGATTTTGCGCACCGTGGGCTTCGTACCGGCACTGGCAGCGGTGCCGGCAAGACCCGCATCGAATTCGAGGTCGCAGGCGCCGACATCCTGCTGATCGACGACATCCTCTACACCGGGCGCACGGTGCGCGCAGCCATCAACGAGCTCTACGACTATGGTCGTCCGCGCAGCGTCGAGCTGGCGGTGTTGCTTGATCGCGGCGGGCGCGAGCTGCCAGTGCAGGCCGGGCTGTGCGGTGCGCGCATTCCCTTGCAGCCCGAACAGGGCTTCGTTCTCAGCCGGCTGGCCGAGGGTGGTTTCAGCCTGACCGTGGAGCGTGCCTGATGCGCAATCCCCAGCTCAACGACCATGGTGAGCTGCGCCATCTTCTGAGCATAGAAGGCCTGCCGCGCGACATCATCACGCACATCATGGATACCGCCTCCTCGTTTCTCGAGGTGAGCGACCGTGAGGTGAAAAAGGTGCCGCTGCTGCGAGGCAAGTCGGTCTTCAATCTGTTTTTCGAAAACAGCACCCGCACCCGCACCACCTTCGAGATCGCGGCCACGCGCCTGTCGGCCGACGTGGTCAACCTCGATGTGCGCACCTCGTCCACCTCCAAGGGCGAGTCGCTGCTCGATACCATCGACAATCTGGCAGCAATGCATGCCGACATGTTTGTGGTGCGCCATGCGCAAAGCGGCGCGCCCTACATGATCGCCAGCCATGTCGGCCCCGATATCAATGTGATCAATGCCGGTGACGGGCGTCATGCGCATCCCACGCAGGGGCTGCTCGACATGTACACCATCCGGCACTTCAAAAAAGATTTTTCCAATCTCACCGTGGCGGTGGTCGGCGACATCCTGCATTCACGGGTCGCGCGCAGCGATATCCATGCGCTCACCTCACTTGGTGTGCCCGAGGTTCGGGCGATCGGCCCACTCACGCTGCTGCCGCCGGGCCTCGAGCAGATGGGCGTGCGGGTCTTCACCGACATGCGCGAGGGCTTGAAGGGGGTCGATGTGATCATGATGCTCAGGCTGCAAAACGAGCGCATGCGCGGTGCGCTGCTGCCCTCGGCGCAGGAGTTCTTCAAGCACTACGGTCTGACTGCCGAGAAACTCGCGCTCGCCAAGCCGGATGCGATCGTGATGCATCCGGGTCCGATGAATCGCGGCGTCGAGATCGAATCGGCGGTGGCCGACGGCCCGCAATCGGTGATCCTCAAGCAGGTGACCTTCGGGATTGCGGTGCGCATGGCGGTAATGAGCATTCTGGCGGGTGGCCGATGAAAATCACGATCAGCAATGGGCACCTCGTCGATGCCGCCGCCGGGCTCGACCGCGCGGGCCATCTTCATCTGGATGACGGGCGAATCGTTGCCATCGATGCGCCGCCGTCGGGCTTTGTTGCCGAGCGGGTGATCGATGCCAGCGGCCTGGTGGTCTGCCCGGGTCTGATCGATCTGTCGGCGCGGCTGCGTGAGCCGGGCTTCGAATACAAGGCAACACTCGAGTCCGAGATGCAGGCCGCACTCGCCGGCGGCGTCACCAGTCTGGTCTGTCCGCCGGATACCGATCCGGTGCTCGATGAGCCGGGTCTGGTCG
>CAIKZV010000216.1 GCA_903831925.1 uncultured Burkholderiales bacterium | reverse complement strand
TGAACCAGGCGGCCATCGAGGCCATCCTCGCTGAGGTGGGCGACGACATTCCCGTGCAACTTGGCAGCGGCATTCGCGATCTCGACACCATCGAGCGCTACCTCGATGCCGGCATCGCTTACGTCATCATCGGTACCGCCGCGGTCAAGAACCCCGGGTTGCTGCACGATGCCTGCGGCGCCTTTCCGGGTCAGATCATCGTCGGCCTCGATGCCCGCGACGGCAAGGTGGCCACCGACGGCTGGAGCAAGCTCACCGGCCATGACGTGCTCGACCTCGGCCGCAAGTTCGAGGGCTATGGCGTCGAGGCCATCATCTATACCGACATCGGCCGCGACGGCATGCTCGGCGGCGTCAACATCGAGGCCACCGTGCGCCTGGCCCGCGGCCTGACGGTCCCGGTCATCGCCTCGGGTGGCGTGTCTGCCCTCGACGACATCGACCGCCTGTGCGAAGTCGAGGGCGAAGGCATCGAGGCAGCCATCGTCGGGCGCGCCATCTATGACGGCACGCTCGATTTCAGTGCCGCGCAGGCCCGCGCCGACGAGCTCGGCGGCCCGAGCTGATGCTGACCCGGCGCATCATCCCGTGCCTCGATGTCACGGCCGGGCGGGTGGTCAAGGGCGTCAACTTCGTCGGTCTGCGCGATGCCGGTGATCCGGTCGAGATCGCGCGCCGCTACGACGGCGAAGGCGCCGACGAACTCACCTTTCTCGACATCACCGCCTCGAGCGACCAGCGCGACATCATCCTGCACATCATCGAAGCGGTGGCCGCACAGGTCTTCATTCCGCTGACCGTCGGCGGTGGCGTGCGCAGTGTCGAGGTTGTGCGCCGGCTGCTCAATGCCGGCGCCGACAAGATCTCGATCAATACCGCCGGCCTGCAAAACCCGGCCCTGATCGCTGAAGCTTCTTCTTACTTCGGCGCCCAGTGCATCGTCTGCGCCATCGACGCCAAGCAGGTGGCGCCCGGGCGCTGGAATGTCTTCACCCACGGCGGGCGCAACGACACCGGCCGCGACGCGCTCGAATGGGCGATCGAGGTCGAGCGGCTTGGTGCCGGTGAAATTTTGCTGACCAGCATGGATCGCGACGGCACCCGCCAGGGTTTCGATCTGCCGCTCACCCGCGCAGTCGCCGATGGCGTGGGCATTCCGGTGATCGCCTCGGGCGGCGTCGGCACGCTGCAGCATCTGGCCGATGGCGTCGTGCAGGGCCGCGCCGATGCGGTGCTGGCCGCCAGCATCTTTCATTTCGGCGAGTTCACCGTCGGGCAGGCCAAGCAGTTCATGGCCGACCAGGGCGTCGCGGTGCGGCTTCAATGAGCACCCCCGACTGGCTGGATGCGGTGCACTTCGATGCCAACGGACTGGTCGCGGCCATCGCCCAGGAAAGCGGCACCGGCGACATCCTCATGGTCGCCTGGATGAACCGCGAGGCGCTCGCGCAGACCGTCCTCACCGGTCAGGCCACCTACTGGTCGCGGTCGCGCCAGCGCCTGTGGCGCAAGGGCGAGGAGTCGGGGCATACCCAGGCGGTCGGCGAGATCCGCCTTGATTGCGACGGCGACGCGATTTTGCTGACGGTCACGCAGGCTGGCGGCGTGGCCTGTCATACCGGACGTCACTCGTGTTTCTACAGTCGGCTCGAAGGCGGGCAATGGGTGGTGACCGATCCGGTGCTGCGCGACCCCGAGCTGGTCTATGCCCCGAAAGGCGAGGGTCATGGCAGCCATTCCTGACGATCTGCTGGCGCGCCTGGCGGCCACCATCGAAGCGCGTCGCGGCACCGATCCGGAGCGCTCCTATGTCGCCCGGCTGCTGCACAAGGGCGAAGACGCGATCCTCAAGAAGATCGGCGAGGAAGCCACCGAGACGGTCATGGCCGCCAAGGACGGCGACCGGCAAAAGATCGTCGCCGAGACCGCCGACCTGTGGTTTCACACCCTGGTGATGCTGGCCCATTACAATCTGTCGCCTGCCGATGTGCTGGCCGAGCTGGCCCGTCGCGAGGGGCTCTCGGGTATCGACGAAAAAGCACGGCGCAGCCCCGACTGACGAGGATTTCAAGTGAAACACGATTGCATTTTCTGCCGCATCGTCCGCGGCGAGATTCCGAGCCGCAAGGTCTACGAGGATGACGACATCCTCGCCTTTCACGACATCAATCCGGCCACCCCGGTTCATTTCCTGATCATCCCCAAGGTGCATGTCGAGAATCTCTACGACGCCGACATGGGCCATCAGGCGGTGCTCGGCAAGGTGCTCGGCATGGCCGGCGAACTCGCC
>CAIKZV010000215.1 GCA_903831925.1 uncultured Burkholderiales bacterium | reverse complement strand
TGATGCCCTCGGTAGCCACCTGGTGGCTTGGCGAGCCGGCAGCGCTTGCCGACGCGCTGCCGCGCATGCACGAGCTGGTGTTCAAGCCGGTCGATCGACGCGATGAGTCGTTGCCGATTTTCGGTGCCGACCTCGATGCCACGCAGGCCCGGGCGCTGGCCGAGACCCTGCGACGCAGTCCGGCCAACTGGTTCGCCCAGGAACTGGTTCAACTCGCCCAGGCGCCAGTCAATGATCCGGTGCATCCCGGCCAGCTGGCGGCCCGTTCGGTCGGATTGCGGGTCTTTGCGGTCGCTTCGCGCGACGGCTATACCGTGATGCCGGGTGGCCTCACCCGGGTCTCGGCCGAGCCCGGCGCCCGCATCATCACCATGCAGCGCGGCGGCGCCTCGAAAGACACCTGGGTGCTGTCGGCTGCGCCGGTCAATGCCTCGCTCACGCTGCTGCAATCGACGGTCGGCGCAGCCGATCTGGTCAGATCGAACCTGATCACCCTGTCATCGCGGGCTGCCGAAAACCTCTTCTGGTTCGGCCGCTATTCAGAGCGGGCCGAGGATTCGGCGAGGCTGCTGCGAGTGGCCTTGCCGCGCCTGCTGGTCGATGAGGATGACGATCGCACTGCGCAGGCGCCGCTGCTGGCCTTTGCCCGGATGCTTGGCCTGATCGGCCCCGACGATGCCGCCGAATCGTCCCTGCTTGACGCCGTCTTTGATGCCGAACGCATCGGTGCGCTGCCGGGCAGCCTTCAGCAGGTCCAGCGCCTGGCATTCAGCCTTCGTGAGCGCTTGTCGACCGATCACTGGCGAACCATCAATCGACTGCTGCTCGACCCCGGATTCGACGGCTTTCGCGACCTGCCGCAGGCGATTGCCCTGCTTGACCGCACGGTGAGCGGCCTCTTGACCCTGTCGGGTTTCACCCTCGATGGCATGACTCGCGATACCGGCTGGCGATTCCTGTCGCTGGGTCGGCGCATCGAGCGCCTGAGGGCGGTCTGCGGCGCGCTCTCGACCGCCGTGCGCGAGGGCCGTTCGGCCGGACTCGACTGGCTGCTCGAGTTCTGCGACTCCACCATCACCTATCGCTCGCGCTATATGGGTCAGCCCGAATGGCTGCCGGTGCTCGACCTGCTGATTCGTGACGACACCAATCCGCGCTCGGTCCTGTTTCAGCTCAAGGGCCTCGATCAGGTCATCGCCCACCTCGATCGCGCCATTGGTGGCGTGGCGGCCGATTTCCTGCCCAAAGCCCTCGTCAGCCTTGGGCGCTACGACGATCCGGCATCGCTCGAGCCCGATGCCGCACTGGCCGACTGGCTCGACAGTATTTCGAAAGACGCTGCATCGCTGTCCGAACGTCTCTCGATGCAGTTCTTCACGCCGGCGCAGACCAGTAATATTGCGACCTTCGCTGCCTGACGCAGCGCAGCCGTCATGGCCAGCCTGCACGCAGCGACTCTCCGTTCATGAACCATCCTCCGCCGTCGCCACCGCACCGCACGACCCTGTCGGATCGTGGCGCCGATGAGCGAGCCTCGCGCCGGATTCAGGTGGTTCACCAGACCCGCTATCAATACGAACTGCCGGTCGCGCAGTCGTGGCAACTGGCGCATCTGCGCCCGCGACAGGGCGGATCGCAGAGCGTGCTCAGCCATTCCCTCGAGATCACGCCTCGTCCCGATTGGGTCGATGAGCGCGCCGACTACTTCGGCAATCCGGTGACTGCGTTCGCAATCCACTCGCCGCACGAAGGTCTGGATGTAACCGCGCGTTCGACGCTTGACCTCGCGCCCGCGCCGCCCGATTCCCCCGCGCTGATGCAGCCCTGGCGCGCCGCAGCGCTGCCGCCCGATCCCCGAACCGCCTATGAGCTTGCGCAATATCTCGTGCCGAGTCCGCAGGTGCCTCGCTCGCGTCGAGCGACCTTTTACGCCGCCCGCAGCTTTCGATCGGGCACTCCCTTTCTGCTGGCACTACAGGACTTTGCTGCGCGAATTCATCGCGACTTCGCCTTCGATGCCAGCGCAACCACGGTCACCACGCCGCTGGCCGAGGTCTTCGAGCGACGCCGAGGTGTCTGCCAGGATTTTGCCCAGCTCATGATTGCCGGCCTGCGCGGCATCGGCGTACCGGCCCGCTATGTCTCCGGCTACATCCTGACCAATCCGCCGCCGGGCAAACCGCGACTGATCGGTGCGGATGCCTCGCATGCCTGGGTGTCGGCCTGGTGTGCTGGACAGGGGTGGGTCGATATCGATCCGACCAACGCCCGACGCGTCGATCAGGACTTCGTGACGCTTGGCTGGGGCAGGGATTTTTCGGATGTCACGCCGCTGCGCGGCGTCATCCTCGGGGGCGGAGAGCAGGAACTCGAAGCCCGTGTGACGGTATCGCCGCTGTCGATTTAGTCGGCGCAGCACAACGTCGCCAATCAAGCTGAATCTGCTGCAGGCAAAAAAAAGCGCCGGGTTTCCCCGGCGCTCAGCCTGAATGAAGCAAGGCGGGTCAAAGACCCGCGCTTGATCAGAACAGGTGACGGAAACCCAGAGCCACGGCTTCCGGCTTGACGCGATTGGTATTGCTGAGCTGGAAGTTCGAGAAGTCCGACATACCGCCCGACACGTACATGAACGTACGCTTCGACAGCGGGTACTCGTAGGTCAGACCAAACGAGTTGGTCGCATTGTTGTTCACCGAAGCGCCCGTTGCGGCGTTGGCCTTGAAGTCATGGCCGTTGGTGTTGTAGAAGTTCAGATAGACCTTGCCGGTACCAACCATCGCGAAGGCGCTAACCAGGATGTTGTTGACGTTGGACTTGCTGGTCGTGGTGACGGTCGCGGTGCAATACGAGCACTGCTGGAAGTTCACCTGGGTGTAGCCAAGGCTCAGGCCGAAGCTTTCCCATTTGTACGACGCGGTGATGGCGCCAACGCTCTGGCCGACAGTGGGGACACCGCCGACAACGGTGTTGCCGTTGTTGAAGGTCG
>CAIKZV010000214.1 GCA_903831925.1 uncultured Burkholderiales bacterium | reverse complement strand
TAGACCAGCTCCCAGGCGATGCCGCGCAGCGCCTCGCCCAATCGCCGGGTCAGTTCGGCGACATTGCCCGACTCGTTGAAGGTCGGCACCACGATCGACAGCTCGCGGGCGAGGATGGCACGGTCGGCAACGCCCGCGACGCCGACAGCGTCATCGCCCGCGGCGTTCGTGGTGCAGGCCGTCGCTGTCTTGAGCGTGGTGGTCTCGGGCCAAGCGGTCGGCGGTGAAACGAGTTCAGCGGTCGGGGAGGGGGTCATGGTTGCCTTGCCCTGCAGGTGAGCGTGTGCGATCGATCATGGCAGCGGCGTTGCCGGCGCTGTGGAGGCATTGCCCGCGCGAGTCCTTCTCCGACCGCTGACCGGGGCATCGTGGCCGGGGTGCGGTGCGATCGGTGCGCGGTGGGTACGAAAGCGCCCCTTTATGCACGGCGGCCAAGGCGGATCCTCCTACGCAAAGTCCATTCGTGATCCCTGAGAGCCCGCGCCTAAGGCCTCGGTATACTTCGATGACGTTCCTGGGCCCCGTGTGTGGCGCGTGTTCTGCCCGGCCACCCGCTTTCAGCAAGGCTTCCCACCGTGATTCTCGTCACCGGCGCTGTAGGTTTCATTGGTTCCAACTTCGTGCTCGAGTGGCTTCGTGCCACCGGCGAGCCGGTGGTCAGCCTCGATGCGCTGACCTATGCCGGCAACCTTGAGAACCTCTCATCGCTCGAGGGCGATGCGCGACACCATTTCGTGCGCGGCGACATCACCGACCGTGCGCTGGTCGACAGCCTGCTGGCCACGCATCGGCCGCGCGCGATCGTGCACTTTGCCGCTGAAAGCCATGTCGATCGGTCGATCCATGGCCCGGAGGCCTTCCTGCGCACCAATATCCACGGCACTTTCGTGCTGCTCGAAGCCGCCCGCCACTACTGGACGAGCCTGCGTGCCGATGCGCCCGAGGCCCATGCCGCCTTCCGTTTCCTGCATGTCTCGACCGACGAGGTCTACGGCTCGCTCGGCGCCGACGATCCGGCGTTCACCGAGACGAACCCCTACCAGCCAAACAGCCCCTACAGCGCCTCCAAGGCGGCCTCCGATCACCTGGTACGCGCCTGGCACCATACCTATGGCCTGCCGGTGCTCACCACCAACTGCTCCAACAATTACGGCCCCTTCCAGTTCCCGGAAAAGCTGATTCCGCTGGTGATCACCCGCGCCCTGCGCGGCGAGCCGCTGCCGGTCTACGGCGACGGCACCAATGTGCGCGACTGGCTCTATGTCACCGACCATTGCGAGGCGATCCGCATGGTGCTCGAGCGCGGTCGACTGGGCGAGACCTACAACATCGGCGGCTGGAACGAGAAATCGAACATCGAGATCGTGCGCACGGTGTGCGGCCTGCTCGACGAGCTGCAGCCCGATCCGGTCGGCCCGCGCGAGCGCCTGATCACCTTCGTGACCGATCGTCCCGGCCATGATCGCCGTTATGCCATCGATGCCCGCAAGATCGCCGGCGAGATCGGCTGGCGGCCGGCCGAGACCTTCGAGACCGGTATCCGG
>CAIKZV010000213.1 GCA_903831925.1 uncultured Burkholderiales bacterium | reverse complement strand
GGGTCCTCAGGACATGGGCAAGGTCATGGCTGTTCTCAAGGGCAAGCTCGCCGGTCGCGCCGACCTCACGGCCGTCTCGGCGATGGTCAAGAGCCGGCTTGCTGCGCGCTAGACTGCCGGGGTGATACCCCAGTCTTTCATCCAGGAACTGCTCGCCCGCATCGACATCGTCGAAGTGGTCGGCCGCTCCGTGAAGCTGAGAAAGGCCGGCGCAAATTTCCTGGGCCTGTGTCCGTTTCACGGCGAAAAATCCCCGTCTTTCACGGTCTCCCCGACCAAGCAGTTCTATCACTGCTTCGGTTGCGGCGTGCATGGATCGGCGGTCGGGTTTCTGATGGAACAGGCCGGCCTCGGCTATGTCGATGCGATTCACGAACTTGCCCGCTCGGCCGGTCTGACCGTGCCTCAGGAGACGTCGCCGGGCGATGCGGTGCGACGCGACCCCGATCTGCTCGAGACTCTGGCTGCCGCAGCAAAGTTCTACAAATCCCGGCTTCGTGAGGCAAGTGCCGCCATCGACTATCTGAAGGGCCGGGGCGTGAGCGGCGAGACCGCCGCCCGCTATGGCATCGGTTATGCGCCGGACGGTTGGCGCAGTCTCGAGGCGGCCGTCCCCGATTACTCGGCCCAGGCCCTGGTCGCAACCGGATTGGTCATCGAGTCCGAGCCCGATGGCGCAGACAGCCAGGACGCAAGCCATTCACGCGATGGCTCGCGCCGGCGTCGCTACGACCGGTTTCGCGACCGCATCATGTTCCCGATCCGTAATCCGCGCGGCCAGGTGATCGGATTCGGTGGCCGGGTGATGGGCAAGGGCGAGCCGAAATACCTCAATTCGCCCGAGACCGCGCTGTTTTCAAAAGGCCGCGAACTCTACGGACTGTTTGAGGCACGTGATGCAATCAGGGCCGCCGATTGCGTCATCGTTGTCGAAGGCTATATGGATGTGGTCATGCTGGCGCAGCACGGCGTTCGCAATGCCGTTGCGACCCTGGGCACGGCCACCACCGCCCTGCATGCGCAAAAGCTGCTGCGCCTGGTCGACCGGGTGGTCTTCGCTTTTGATGGCGACGCGGCCGGGCGGCGAGCCGCATGGCGGGCGCTGGAGGGCTGTCTGCCCCATGCCGCCGACACCAAACGGATCGATTTCCTGTTTCTGCCTGCCGAGCACGACCCGGACAGCTTTGTTCGCGCTCACGGGGCCGAGGGCTTCTCCGCCCAGTTGGCGGCCACCCAACCCTTGTCCGAGTTCCTGCTGCGCGAACTGTCCTCCCGGGTCGATCTGTCGACACCCGAGGGCCGGGCCCGCCTTCAGGCCGAAGCCCGGCCCTTGCTGCTGGCGCTGCCGCCGGCCGCCTTGCGCATGCAGCTCGTGCAGGCCCTCGCCACGCGGGTCGGCATTCGTGCCGAGGATCTCCTACAGTTCATCCAACCCGATGCGCCGGTGCAGCGAGCCGCCCCGTCGCGCGCTGAGACGGGGGGGCGAGGCAATGCGAACGAGCGACCGGGGTGGGCCCGCGACCGCGCCGCCCGCCAGTCTGAATGGACGGCCTCTCGCGACTGGCGCCGGATGCCGGTGATGCAGGCTGCGCTGCCCGACCTGCAGCGCAGAGCCCGGTTGCTGCTCGCGCTGCATCCTTTCCTCGCCCAGGAATCCTGGTCGAACGACTTGCTGCCCGAGCCGATCATCGACTGGAAGGCGCGACTGGCAACGCTGCCGTCGGGCGCGACCTTTGCCGCGCTGGTCGAGTCGATCCGCGAGCCTGACCCTCAACTGGCGGCGGCGCTCGAGGCCGAGGCGGCCGCGGATCGGGGCCTGATGTCCGATCTGGACCCCGCCGAAGCCAGGCGTGAGTTCGAGGGTGCGCTCAACCAGCTGCGTCTGCAGCGGGTGCGCGAAGAAATCGATCGGCTGGCCGCGGGAGGGCTGCAGTCGGAGGCTGACCGTCATCGCTACGCTGTTCTGCAATCGATGCGCAAAGCCCTCACGTCCGGGTGACCGGCTTAAGTTATAATCAAAGGTTTCCCCGACGTCTCTTCCTTGCGAGGACCGGTTGTGAGCAAATCAAGCAAAATCCAGCGCGAAAAGGCGGCAAATTCAAGCGCCACAACCGTTGCGCGGGCAGGGTCGGTTGCTGCAACGAAAGTTCGCGCAGCCAGCCAGACATCCTCAAAAGTGACAAAGGCAAACGTGGCAACGACAAAATCGATGGCGTCAAAATCCGCAGCGGCTCAGACCGACAGAAAGGCTGCTACGACGGTGGCCACCAAGGTGACCACCAAGGTTGCCGGCAAGGCCGCCACGTCATCGCGGTCGGTTGCCGCAAGTTCGCGGCCGAGCGCTGCAAAACCGGCGGTCACCAAGGCTGCATCAACAAAGGCCGCTGCCAGCAAGCCGCCTTCGTCCCGGACCTCGAGCGCGACGGCCACCGGCAAGCCGGCTGCGAAGTCACCGACCCTCAAGGCGGCTGCGGTCAAGGCACCGGCATCCAAGGCAACTGCGGCGAAAGCAACGGCAGCCAAGGCGCCAAAGGCTGCGCCGTCCAAAGCCGCGAAGGTTTCTGCACCGAAGGTCGTCGCGTCCAAAGCCGCCTCGATAAAGGCCCCCGCAGCCAAGGCCGCGGCAACCAGGGCGGGCGCATCGAAGCCTTCTGTGGTGGCGGCCAGCGTCGCGCCGGCCGCGCAGGCATCAAGCCCCGCCCGGGTCGTCAAACCCAAGGCCGTGTCAACCAGGACGGCTGCAGCCGCTGATTCAGCCGCGGCCGCAACGAAATCACCATCGGCTGCTGCCACCGAGCCGGTTGCCGCGGCCAAGCCTGCCGACGCGGGCAAGGCGGAAAAGGTCGCAAAGCCCTCGAAGGGTGTGACGGGTGTTAAGGGTGCCAAGGGTGCCAAGGGCGCATCGCCGGTGTCGGCCAAGCGCAATGTCGTGCCGTCCGACGCCGATGATGATCTCGCGGCCGGTGACCCGGTCGATTCGCTTGAGGACGGCGATAACGAGGCCGAAAAGATCGTCATTCCTGCCCCGCCGCCGCCCAAGGCCAAAGCGCGTGACAAACGCGCCCGCGAAAAGGCACTGATCCGCGACGCGCTTGCCTACAACCAGGGCAACTCCGAGGAGGAACTCGAGGTCAAGCGCAACAAGCTCAAGCTGCTGATCAAGCTGGGCAAGGAGCGCGGCTTCCTGACCTATGCCGAGATCAACGACCATCTTCCCGAAGATCTGGTCGACGCCGAGGCGATCGACTCGATCATCACCACCTTCAGCGACATGGGCATCACGGTCTACGAGCGTGCCCCCGACGCCGAGACGCTGCTGATCAATGACAACACCCCGGTCGTCTCGTCCGATGAAGACGCCGAGGAAGAGGCCGAAGCCGCGCTTTCCACGGTCGACTCCGAATTCGGTCGCACCACCGATCCGGTCCGCATGTACATGCGTGAGATGGGCTCGGTCGAACTGCTGACCCGCGAGGGCGAGATCGAGATCGCCAAGCGCATCGAAGAAGGCCTGAAGTACATGGTGATGGCGATCTCGGCCTGTCCGACGACGATTGCCGAAGTGCTGGTCGCGGCCGACAAGATTCGCGCCGAGACCATGCGCATCGACGAAGCGGTCGATGGCCTGATCGATCCGAACGCAGTCGAAGACTTTACGCCGCCGCAACCGGCCGCTGTGGCGGCTGCTGCTGCCGCCGATTTCGGAGACGACGAAGACGCCGAGGCCGACGCCAACAGCGCCAACACCGCGAAGATGCAGGAGTTGCGTCGCGCATCACTCGAGAAATTCGATCACATTCGCCTGTGGTTCGACCGCATGCGGGTGGCTTACGAGAAAGAAGGCTACAAGTCCAAGCCCTATCTCAAGGCGCAGGCCGAGTTGCAGGAAATGCTGATGACCATTCGCTTTACCGCGAAGATGGTCGAGCGCCTGTGCGACACCCTGCGCAGTCAGGTCGACGAAGTTCGCACGCTCGAGCGTGCGATTGCCGAGATCTGCGTTCACAAGGTCGGCATGCCGCGCGAGCGCTATATCTCGTCTTTCCCCGGCAACGAGACCAATCTGCGCTGGGTCGAGCGCGAGGCCGAGATCAGCAGCCCCTATGTCGAGCGGCTGCGTCGCAGCATCCCGGCGGTGCAGGACATGCAGCAAAAACTCATCGACCTGCAGGCCCGCGTGGTGCTGCCGCTGCCCGACCTCAAGGACATCAACAAGCAGATGGCCATGGGCGAGGCCAAGGCGCGCAAAGCCAAGCGCGAGATG
>CAIKZV010000212.1 GCA_903831925.1 uncultured Burkholderiales bacterium | reverse complement strand
GATGACGGAGCGCCCGGCGTCGAGCCGGAAGTGGTGCGCCACCGAGCGGAAGGAGAGCTGCGCCTCGGCGTCGCCGTCGATGATCTTGGGCGGGATGTCGAGCTGCTTGCACAGCGCAGCGACACCCGCGAGCGACGGATCTTCACACGCCTCGGCCAGTTGCAGATAGGGGCCATATTCGCCGCCTCGCGTGAGCAAGCTTTGCGCAACAGACTCCGGCAGATCCAGATCAGCCAGCGCTTCGTTCATCGGCAGCATCAGCATCGCCGGCAGCAGCGAAAAAGTCCCGGCAATAAACAGATTGTCGCGCTGGCCCATATCAAAGCGGTTTTCGCCGAGCAGCTCGATCAGCCGGCCGCGAGTGATCGCGGTCCGGGCGAGGACCTGCGCTGTCGGATCCTTGCTGTCGGCGGTTGCCAGCAGCAGCGTGAGCCAGCGAGCGAGCTTGTTGTAGCCGAGCAGGTTGATCGCATGCTTGAGCGAATCGATGCGGGTCGACAGACCCATTCCGGCTGAATTCATGTAGCGGATCAGCTTGACCGACAGCGCGACGTCGCGCTTGAGCGCGTTGTCGACATCCATGACATCGGCATTGCGAAGCAGCAGCCTGATTGCCTGCAGCACTGCGGCGCGTGCCGGCTCGAGTCGTCTTGCCGAGAGCGTTTCGGGTCGGGCGAAATAAAAGCCCTGCAGGCAATCGAAGCCCAGTGCGAGACAGGCTGCGGCCTGCTCACGGGTTTCGAGCTTTTCGGCCACCAGGACACGGCGACCGGGCATGCCCTTGAGCAGCTTGGCCACCACCGGCAGCTTGTCCATCGTGACCCGCAGCAAGTCGACCTTGGCATGGGTGGTGAGTGCAAACACCGGCTGACGCAGGATCACCGGCGAATTGACGGTGACCGAGACACCAAAGCCCAGACGACGCAGTTCGGTGATCCGGGCCAGACAGGCTTCATCGAACTCGGCGTCGGCACTGAACTCGAGGACGGTGCGTTTGGGATCGAGCAGCAGGATCGGCGAACTCTCCCCGATCGTGCCCGGCGCCACATTGACGAAACCGAACTTGCCGCCAAGCACCTGCTCAGGACCGATGTCCTGCAGCAGCGATGCAATCACCATCAGACTGGCATGGCCACCGTCGTCGAACTGCGCATCGGTCGACTGGGCGTTGGCCCTATAAAGCAATTCATAGCCGATCAGCTGCTGATTGCGATCGAGAATCGGCTGACGCCCCAGAAAGGCGGTCGGTTCGATGATCGGCGCCGGAATGGTCGGATCGGCCAGATCAATCTGTTCCGCGGATTGCACGGATTGCGCGGCATCGGCGCTCATACCAGTGCCGCATCCTGAAGGGCGGCGGTCGCGGTGGTGCGGGCACGCACCAGCGCGCGGCTGGAGATCGAGAGTTCGGCACACAGGACATCGATGCGCTCGGAATCATCGGCCTCAAGCGCCTCGGCAAGCTCAAGCAAGGGGCCGAATCGACCTTCACGCGACGTCAGCGCATCGGCGACGGCCTCGGGCAGCGCCACCGTGCGGATCGACTCTGCCATGGTCTGCATCAGCATCGAGGGCAGGACCGAGAACGCCCCCACCAGGAACAGGTTGTCGCAATCGGTGCCGTTGAAGTAGTCGGCGCCGACCATCTCGAGCATGCGTCCACGCATGACCGCCACCGCGATCAGTCTTTCGGCTGCCGGGGACGGTTCTTCGACGGTCGCCTGCAGCAGTTGAATCCAGCGGGCGAGCCGGCGGGTTCCCACCAGTTCGAGTGCATGCCGCAGTGACTCGACTTCGATCAGCATGCCGAAGTTGGAGGCTGCGGTGTAACGCAACAGGCGCCAGCACAGCGCGACGTCATGCTTGAACGTGGCCTCGATCGCCTCGAGGCCTGCGTTGTCAGCGAGTTGCTCGAGAACCCGCGCCAGCACCGCATGACGCACGCCGAGCTTCACGCTGCCCATCACCTCAGGGCGCCCGACCTGCCAGCCTTGCAGGCCGTGAAAGCCAAGCTCGATGCAGCGTCGGGCCTGGGCCGGCGTCTCGACCTTTTCGGCAATCAGGGTGTGCTCGCCAAAGCGCAGATTGGCCACAAACACTTCGAGCAGCGTGTCGTCGACCCGACTCAGGTCGACCTTCAGATGCGTGGCCACCTCCAGCCACGGCGCGAGCGAATCCATCGGCGGGACGGCGGTGACAGAGATACCGAAGCCTTCCTGGCGCAGGGCACGCAGGCGCTGAAGCGTCACGCCATCCAGGCGTACCGAAGGCGAAAGTTCGAGAACCGTGAGCCGCGGTGTCAGCAGACTCAGGGCGCCGGTCTGATGCAAAGCGCCGGCGCCGATATTGACGAAGGCCGTCCGCCCGGCCAGCACCTGCGCATGGCCGAGGTCGTGCAGCAG
>CAIKZV010000211.1 GCA_903831925.1 uncultured Burkholderiales bacterium | reverse complement strand
TCTCGGTCACGCCGGCTTCGCGCAGCGTCTCGCGGATCCGTTCGAGCGGTGTCGGATCATCAAGCTCGGACTCGGCGCCGAGCAGCGGCCAGACCACCCCCTGAGCGACTTCCTCGCTGTCGCCGATCGACAGGCCAACCCGGTATTCATCGATGCGGCCCTCGCCAAAGGGCGCGACCGTCGCTTTGACGCCATCCGGCTCGAGATCGAGCGCATGGGTGAGAAAGTGCACGCCGGCCTTGACGGCATAGGGCCGAACCCGACGGTCGGCCTCGCGCAGATTGATGTGATAAGCATCGGGCAGCAGGCATTCGAAGCCACAGCCGGGCAGCAGCGATTCGATCGTTGGGCGCGCCTGCGCAATCCACTGTTCGAGACAATGCACCCGCGAGGCATGCTCGGGCGAATCGACGCTTTGCCAGCGAAACAGCGCCCCGCCCGCGGGAGAGGCTACTGCCGCGAGCAGAAATCGGCTGTCGGCGAGCATTTCGGCGGTCTCGGGCAGCGATTTCAGATCAAGCTTTGAGGCTTGTGCGCCATTGCCGATCGCCGACTGACCGAGCTTGCGCGCGAGCTTGCGCAATTCGCTGAAATCGCGAGGCAGCTGATCGACGCTGTAAAGATAGGGCGACAGCCGGAAGCGGACATCGGCGGCCAGGACATGCGCCTGCCAGTGCGCCGACAGCGTCGTCGCGACATCGGCGGCAATCGGCCCCGACGGGATTCGAAAGCGCGTCCAGGCGACCACCGGTGCGGCCACCAGCAGCACGTCCCAGCGCTGGCCGTCGACCTCGAGCACCAGCGACTCGGAGGCGGTCTCGACCGATTCGATCAGCGCGCCATAGGCCTCGGTGTCGGTCTGGTGAAGGCGATCGAGCGAGTCGTAGATCGATTGCGGATGGCCGGTATCGAGCAGGCGTTCGATGCGCTGCGCGAGTTGGGCATCCCAGAAGGCGTCTTCGACGCGACTGCCCGAATTGGCCAGACCCAGCGCTGCGGCGACCAGTCGCTCGGCATCGGCGGACAGATGGGATTTGCGGTCGCGCCCGGAGCGCGGATGACGAGTTGCTTTCAAGGAGACGGCCTTCCGGTCTGTGCCGACGATAAGTCGATGATTTTAGCGGATCGCCCCGGTCAAGCCGACCCGAGGCGCAAAGTTGAGTAAAACCCTGACCGCTAGGCGGGGCTCGATGTGCCCCACAGGGTCGGCTTTCGCCGATCCTTTTCGATAGCGGCGAGCGCCGCCTGATGGTCTGACAACTCGAGCGCGCTGGGTGCCACCACGCGAAGCCCCTTGGGCGGCCAGTGCAACTGCTGCGCATCGGTCTTGCCGGAGGGCTGATCGTCGAGCGCCATCGCAAAGCTGTCCTGGCCGCGGGTCATGGCCAGATAGACCTCGGCGAGCAGCTCAGAGTCGAGCAGCGCACCGTGCAGGGTACGCTGGGCATTCGAGACCCCATAGCGATCACACAGGGCGTCGAGCGAATTGCGTTTTCCGGGGTGCAGCTCGCGGGCCATCAGCAGCGTATCGAGCACGCTCGCGCAGCTGGCCCGAAACCGTCCGCCGCCGACACGGGCAAGTTCGGCATCGAGAAAAGAAAGATCGAAGGCTGCGTTGTGGATCAGCACCTGCGCGCCATCGACGAAGGCAAGCAGCCGATCGGCGATCTCGGCAAAGCGCGGCTTGTCGCGCAGATCGTCCCAGGTCATGCCGTGCACCTCGGTCGCCGCCTCATCGACTTCGCGCTCGGGGTTCAGATAGACATGCAGGGTGCGGCCGGTCAGGCGCCTGGCGACAATCTCGAGGCAGCCGATCTCGATGATCCGATGGCCCTGATCGGCCGCGAGCCCGGTGGTCTCGGTATCGAGAACGACTTGCCTCATGAACCGGCCGCGGGGCTCGAGCCGGGAACCGGCAGGCGCGGTGATTCAGGCGGCATCGACCCCTCGGGTCCGCCCGCCACCGCAGCGCCCTCGCCCGAGGTCGACGCATTGGCCTCGGCCATCGCACGGTCGGACTTTTCGCTGCTGTCGCGAAGCCGGCTGGTCAGCAGGGTGTAGAAGGTGGGCACGACGAAAAGGGTCAGAATGGTGCCAAGCGTCATGCCGCCGACGATCACCATGCCGATCTGGATGCGGCTCTCGGCGCCGGCGCCATGGGCCAGGGCCAGCGGCACTGCGCCGAGCACCATCGCGCCGGTGGTCATCAGAATCGGGCGCAGGCGCAGGGCAGCGCCCTCGACCACCGCGTCTCGAATCGACTTGCCCTCATCGCGCAGCTGATTGGCAAATTCGACGATCAGGATCCCGTGCTTGGTGATCAGGCCCACCAGCGTGATCAGACCGATCTGGCTGTAGACATTGAGCGTCCCGCCGGTCCATTGCAACAGGCCGAGCGCGCCGGTCATGGCCAGCGGCACCGTCAGCATGATGATGAAGGGATCGATGAAGCTCTCGAACTGGGCGGCGAGGACCAGATAGATGAAGCCGAGCGCAAGGATGAAGGTGAGCGCCAGGGCCGACGACGACTCCTTGAACTCGCGGGTCTGGCCGTTGTAGTCGATTGCATAGCCGCCCGGCAGGTGCTTCTTGGCGCTGGCCTCGAGGTATTCGACCGCTTCACCGAGCGAGGTGCCGGGCGCGAGGTTGGCGGTGATCGTGACCGCCCGGCGCTGCGCAAAGTGATTGAGCTCGCGCGGGCTGACCGACTCTTTCCATTCGACCAGGCTGGAGAGCGGCACCATCGCGTCATTGCGGCCCCGCACGAAAATCGCCGCGATATCCTGAGGTGAATTGCGGGCAGACGGCTCGAGCTGAACGATCACGTCGTACTGTTCTCCGCTGCGCTTGTAGCGGGTGACCTGACGTCCGCCAAGCATGGTCTCGACCGCGCGCCCAATGGCTTCGACCTGGATGCCGGCGTCGGCCGCCCGGTCACGGTCGATGGTCAGGCGCAGCTCGGGCTTGTTCAGCCGCAAATCGCTGTCGACGCCCTGCAGCCCCTGCCATTGCTGAAGTTCGCGGATCATCGGCCCGACTGTGCGGGCAAGCTTGTCGGGCGGATCGGTGCTAAGCACCACGAAGTTGATCGGTCGCTCGCGCGCCGGCTGACCCAGCGAGGGCGGCGCCACCGCAAAGGCGAGCACGCCCGGCACCGCCAGCAGCTTGGGCTGCAGCTCTTTCAGGATGTCCGGGACCTTGCGGGTGCGCTCGTCCCAGTCGGTCAGTCGCCAGAAGGCGATGCCCTGGGCGACCGTGGGATTGCCGGCCACGACGAAGGCGCGGTCGATCTCGGGAATCGACTTGGCGATCTCCTCGAGCTGCTTGCCGTACTTGAGCGTGTAGCCGATCGAGGCGCCATCGGGGCCATTGATGATCGACAGGATCGTGCCGCGATCTTCGGTGGGCGAGAGCTCGCGCTTCATGGTCGTGGCGAGCTGATAGCAGGCCGCCGCAATCGCGACATAAATGAGCAGGATCAGCCAGCGATGACGAAGCGTGAATCGCAGGGCCGCCGCATAGCCGCGGGTGATGCCATCGAGCGCGCCTTCGATGACCGAGCTGATGAAGTTTCGTTTGGTGTGATGCTTGAGAAGCCTCGCGCACATCATCGGCGACAGCGTGAGCGCGACAAACCCCGAGACGATCACAGCGCCGGCCAGCGTCAGGGCAAACTCGATGAACAGCCTCCCGGTGCGCCCCGGCGTAAAGGCCACCGGCGCATACACCGCCGCCAGGGTCAGGGTCATCGCGATCACCGCAAAGCCCACTTCCCGGATGCCCTTGAAGGCCGCGGCCGTGGGCGACATGCCCTCCTCGACATGGCGATAGATGTTTTCGAGCACCACGATCGCGTCATCGACCACCAGACCGATCGCCAGCACCAGAGCCAGCAGCGTGAGGGTGTTGATCGTGAAGCCGGCCGCATACATCAGACCGAAAGTGGTCACCAGACACACCGGGATCGTGATCAGCGGAATCAGGCTTGCACGGAAAGAATGCAGAAAGACCAGAATCACGATAGCGACCAGTGCGACCGCCTCAAGGATGGTCTGGAACACCGACTTGATCGAACGGTCGATGAAGACCGAATTGTCGTTGGCGACCTGCACGGTCACACCCGGCGGCAGATCGGCCTGGATGTTGGGCAATTGCTGGCGAACCGCATTCGAGAGCACCAGCGGATTGGCAGTCGCCTGCTTGATGATGCCGACTGAAATCGCATCGCGACCATTGAGCCGCACGATGCTGCGCTCGTCCTGCGGTGCTACGCGCACCTTGGCGACATCGCCGATTCGCACCGCGTAGTTGTTGACGGTCTTGACGATGACCTGCTCGAACTCCTGCGCCCGCTGCAGATCGGTGCGCGAGACCACCGTGAATTCACGCTGGGCGCTTTCGATGCGCCCCGAGGGGATCTCGACATTCTGGCGGCGCAGTGCGTCTTCGACATCGAGCGGCGTCAGTCGAAAGGCCGCCAGGCGCTCGGGATCAAGCCAGATGCGCATGGCATAGCGACGCTCGCCGAAAATGCGAACTTCGGCCGCACCCGGCAGGGTCTGGATCTTGGGCTTGATGTTGCGGCTGACATAGTCGGTGATGTCGAGCGTGTTCATGGTGTCGCTCGAGAACGCCAGCCAGATGACCGGCGTGGCATCGGCCTCGACCTTGGCGATCACCGGCTCAAGGATATCCACCGGCAGTCGCTGGCGTACGCGCGAGACACGGTCACGGACATCGGCGGCAGCCGAGTCGGGCTCGCGATCGAGTCGGAATCGCACGGTGATCTGGCTTTGCTCGGGTCGCGAGATCGAGGTCAGAACGTCGACCCCCTCGATACCGGCAATCGAGTCTTCCATGACCTTGGTGACCTGCGTCTCGACGATCTCGGCCGAGGCACCCAGATATTTGGTGTCGACCGTGACCACCGGCAGGTCGATCTTGGGATATTCGCGCACCGATAGCCGGTCGTAGCAGACCGCGCCCAGCAGCATCAGGACCAGGGACAGGACGGTCGCAAAGACCGGGCGGCGAATGCAG
>CAIKZV010000210.1 GCA_903831925.1 uncultured Burkholderiales bacterium | reverse complement strand
GGTGGCATCGCGAAACTCGACCGTGACCGGGCGGCGAAGGGCCTCCGGCAGCGGAAGTGCAGCGGCATCCTGGTCGGCGATACGGGCAGCAGGCAGGTCGACGATCATCCTGCGCGCAACCGGGTTTGCCGGGTCGCGGGCCAGCACCTTTCTCAGCAGCGTGCGGGCCTCATCGTTGCGGCCCTGGACAATCGCCGTCGATGCGCGGTCGAGATCGAGCGCATCGCGCTGCGAAATCGTCAATTGCTCGCGCATTGCCTGCAAACGCTGATTGTTCGGCTGCTCGAACGCCAGCTGATTGAGCTCCAGTCGGGCCGCCTCGAGGCGATTGCTGCGCAGGGCATCGGTGAAACTCTGCAAGCGCCTGGACGCCTGAAGTTCCTGCTGTCGAAGCAGTTCGGCCTGCACCGCGTTCGACCGGTCACCCTCGATCGAAGCCTGCAGCAGCGTATCGATGGCCTGCGTGTGGTTGCCGCTGCGGCCGCTCTCACGCGCGGCGCCGACCGGGTCGCGGTTGGCGCAGCCGCCACTCCACAGCAGGCTCAGCGAGACAGCCAGCACGAGCAGTCGCCGCGGCGCCCTCACCTCTGACATCGGACGGGCGTCAGCGATCATTGCTTGGTGTTCCTTCGGAATTGGTCTCTTGCGGTGCGTCGGCGGCGCTCGCCTGCGCGGGTCTCGCTGCGGCCCGGGCACCGAGCGCAAGGCGCGCCTCGGTGCCGGTGGCAAGGTGGGCAAGCTGCAGGCCGCTGTCCTGGATCGCCGTCACCCGCCAGCCGCCGTGCTGATCGCCCTGGCGCAAGGTATTGACGCGATCGCCGTCGCGGATGATGGCCATGGGCACGTTGGCATCGATGACCTTGCCGATGAAGGCGAACTCGGGCGCGGGAAGCACCTTCGGCGCCGTCGCCGGCGCCGCTTTGATCGCTTCCGGGGCAGGCGACGGAAAAAGATCGGCGCCCGGTCGGGTCAGGGTTCTGCCTGCCGGCACAGGGCTGGATCCGGCGACCGCTGCGGCACTCGTTCGCAGGGTTGCAGCGGGGGCGGCGACTCGCGCCTCCGAAGGCACAGGACCCGACTGGCCGGAGCCTGCGGCTTGAGCCCTTGGTGCGGATCGGGGTGCCACCAGCGCCTCGGCGGAATTGTCTTCCTGCTGCGGCAAGGCCAGGCCGATGATCAGCGTCACCCCTGCAGCGACCAGCAGAATGATCAGGCGCCGGTTCATGTGCGCCTGCCGAAATGAACCGCCATGACCAGGCGGATCTCGAGCTCGGGGTCAGCCGGGTCGGTTCTTTGCATCGACAGCTCGGACAACTGCGCATGGGGCAATTGCGCGAGCGCATCGGTGAGCCACTGGCGGGCAGGCAGATAGCGGCCACTCGCGGTGATGAGCACGTCGACCCGCTGCACCGACTGCGACTGCGCAGTCCAGCGATACTCGACCGCGCCAAGCTTGATGCCTCGTCGTGCGGCCTGCTCGAAGAAGGACGATGGCAGCACGGCCGACGCAGCATCGCCAGACAGAATCGGCAGCTCGATGGTTTCGACTGCCGGTGCGGCGCTCGACACCTGTCGATTGCGGGCCTTCGACAGCGAATAGCGCAATGCCTGGCTGCGAGCCTCTTCGGCGCTCTGGCGGGCCGATTCGGTCTGCCGGTCAAGACTGTGCGCATCGATCGCCAGTCCGCCCGCCAGCGCAATCAGCGCGATGCCGACCCAGCCGCCGAAGCCGAGGTCGCGCAGAATGATCGACAGGCCTGCACGCGCGGCGGCCGCGGTGGAGCCAATCGACATCGAGGTGACGAAGGTCGGCAGTCGCATCATGGCTTCCACTGCACCGAGGCGACGAATGCAAGCCGCTGACCGCGAGCGCGCTCGACCGGCTCATGGCGCTGGAGCTGGACCGATGCGACACCCGCCTCGAGCAGACGGGTGCTGAACAGATTGAACTTTTCGAGCGACGCAACATCGCCTCGGAGCTCGACGGTGGCGCGCGGTCCATCGACCCTGAGACCGACCAGCGACACAAGCCCGTCTGCCGACTTTTCAAGTTGCACCAGACGACGATTCCAGTCGACCGCCAGGAATCCGACCAGCGCCTTGCGCTCGCTCGAGCTGGCGCTGTCGGTCGTCACCGTCCGCGCGGCGGCTGTTGCGCCGGCTGCGCGCGGCTTGGGCACTGCCGGCTTGTCCCGATCGGCGGCATTGACCATCTGCAGCGCCTCGAGATCGAGCTCGGCCTGCTCCTGCGCGGTCGCGGCGCCGTGCCACTTGATGCCGGTGACAAGCGCCATCAGCACACCGGCCATTGCAAGCAGGATCGACAGGCGCACCGGCAGCAGACGAGGCTGCAGCAGATCCGGGCCCTGCCGGCCAAACCAGGCGCCCATCAGATCACCGCCTGCGCAAGCGATGCAGCCGCGGGCGGCGAATCACGGCCTTCCAGCGTCGACCCCGGCAAACGGGTCGTCACCGGCAAGGCATGCCCCGACAGCAGCAGCGCGGTCGCACGGACCCGCGAGGCTTCGGTGAGCACGGTGGTCTGCTCGCCTTCGACCAGACGGTGCCGGGCCGAAAAGACCGCCTCGGCGAGCAGATCAATCCGCTCGCAGTCGGGCAGCAGGACCGCGTCGATCAGTCTTGCCGACCTGGCCAGCAGCGCCATTCGACGCGGCGCAACGCTCCCCACGAAAATCAGACTGCCACGGGGCGGGCGCGGCACCGCTGCCTCGAACTCAGCCACCGACAGGGGCAACAGTCGTACCGGTTTGCAAGCGCGTGCGGCGAGCGCCTGCTGAAGTTGCCCGACCAGATCGCGCGCCATGGCCATGCACAGCGCGGGCCGGCCCGGCCAGGCGCGTGGTGTGACGATCTGCCAGTCGTCGGCACTCGTCTCGAAGCGCTGCGCAAAACGTGCGGCCACAAAGCGCCTGAACAGGCGCACATCCGAGATGGCGGCAGGCCAGGTCTCGCCGAACAGACGCGTCCAGTGATCGTCGACCACCACCCTCAGGCCTCGCGGCGCGAACCGGGACGATGACGGCAGGCTGACCGAGGCAAGTTCGGCGAGTGCCTGAGCAAACGACGAATGTTGGCTGTCGGTCAGCAGGCCGGGCGTCAGCGTGTGCGCCGACGAGACGGCGACCGCGTGGCGGGCCACGACGAGGGTGCTGGGCTCAGCCGGCATCGGCCACACGGTCGAGCTCCTCCAGCGTTGTTCGGTCGGCGGCAACCAGTTCGGCCGCCCGGTCTTCGAGCGTCGCCATGCCGGCTGCCACGGCACGGGCGCGCAGGACCCGGGGGGACTCGCGCAGCAGGATGCCCTCGCGAATCGAGTCGTCGATCCGAAGGACTTCTGCGATGGCATTCCGGCCGCGATAGCCGGTGCCGCGACATTGACCGCACCCCCTGCCGCGCAGGTAGTGGTCGCGCGCTGCGAGCACCGCATAGCGGGCTCGGTAACGCTCGCTGATCGGCACCGGTTCGGCGCATCGCGGGCAGCTGAGGCGGATCAGACGCTGCGCGACCACGCCGTTGAGGGCGGCCGTCAGGTTGTAGGAGTCCACGCCCATGTGGGAGAAGCGAGCCAGCACATCGAACACCGTGTTGGCATGAATCGACGACAGCACGACATGCCCGGTCAGTGCGGCCTGAACCGCGATCTGCGCGGTTTCCTGGTCACGGATTTCGCCCACCAGAAGCGTGTCCGGGTCATGGCGCAGGATCGCCCGCAGCCCGCGCGCAAAGGTCAGACCGGTGCGCTCATTGACCGGC
>CAIKZV010000209.1 GCA_903831925.1 uncultured Burkholderiales bacterium | reverse complement strand
GAAAAGCGGTATGCCGCCCGCGACCACCGAATGCAGCAGATGCGCGATCACTTCGGGATCGGTCTGCGACTGGAAGCTGTAGCCCTTGCCCTTGAGCTCGGCCCGCAGGGATTCATGGTTCTCGATGATGCCGTTGTGCACCACGCAGATCTGGAGCCCGTCGCGATCGGAGATATGCGGATGCGCGTTGGATTCGGTGACCCCGCCGTGGGTGGCCCAGCGGGTGTGGGCAATGCCGGTATGCGCATTGGCGCCGGTCTCGACGGCACGCGCTTCGAGGTCGGCGACGCGGCCGACCGAGCGCACCCGGCTGAGCGAACCGTGACCCGAACGCCCTGCGGCCAGCGCGATGCCGGCCGAATCATAGCCGCGGTACTCGAGCTTTTTCAGGCCTTCGATCAGGATCGGGACCACATTGCGATGCGCGACTGCGCCGACGATGCCACACATGAGGCTATTTCCTGCTGTTGGATGTGATCTTGATCGGCCGTTTCCAGCCGGGTACGGTGACTTGCTTTGCGCGCGAGATGGTGAGCTCGCCCGCCGGGGCGTCACGCGTCAGGGTGGTGCCGGCGCCCAGCGTAGCGCCCTTGCCGACGGTGACCGGTGCGACCAGCTGGGTGTCGCTGCCGATGAAGGCATCGTCTTCGATGACGGTTTGATGCTTGTTGACGCCGTCATAGTTGCAGGTGATGGTGCCCGCGCCGATATTGACCCGTGCGCCGATCACTGCGTCGCCGACATAGGCCAGGTGATTGGCCTTGGAATGAGAGGCGGTGCGGGTGTTTTTCATTTCGACGAAATTGCCGACATGGTTTTCGTCGCCCAGCACCGTGCCCGGGCGCAGTCGGCTGTAGGGTCCGATGCGCGAGGACTTGCCCACGATGGCCTGATCGATGTGGCACATCGGCAGGATCTCGGTGCCGGATTCGATCTGCGCGTCCTTGAGCACGCAGTTGGCGCCGATACGCACCCGGTCGCCGAGTACCACCTCGCCTTCGAAGACGCAGTTCACATCGATGAAGCAGTCGCGACCGACGCTCAGCTTGCCGCGCACATCAATGCGCGCCGGGTCGGCCAGACCGACGCCGGCATCGAGCAGGGTCTGTGCGACCTGTTTCTGATAAATGCGCTCGAGTTCGGCGAGCTGCGACTTGCTGTTGACGCCAAGCGTCTCGTGAACCGCTGCGGGTTGCGCGCCGACCACCGGCATACCCTCGGCGACCGCCATCGCGACGATGTCGGTGAGGTAATACTCTTTCTGGGCGTTGTCGTTGGACAGCGCGCCAAGCCAGCGTTTGAGCGCGACGGTGGGTGCGACCAGGATGCCGGTATTGACCTCGCTGATGCGGCGGATGGCCTCGTCGGCATCCTTGTGTTCGACGATGCGCAGAATCGGGCCGCGACCCGCGAGCGCCCCGGTCGGGGCGGCTGACGGGCTCGATTCGCTTTGGTGCGGCAGGCCGCGAACGATGCGACCGTAGCCGCTCGGATCGGGCAGATCGACTGTGAGCAGGCCGAGCTTGTCGTGGCCTGCGGCCTGGATCAGCCCCGAGAGCGTGGCCGGGGCTGTCAAGGGCACGTCGCCATAAAGCACCATGGTCGGCACCGACTCATCGAGCAGCGAGACCGCCTGGATGACCGCGTGTCCGGTGCCGAGCTGCGGCGCCTGCTTCGCCCAGGCGACATCGGCTGACGCAAGCAAGGTGGGAACCTGCTCGCCGCCGTGACCATAAACGACGACAATGCGCGATGGCGCCAAGGCGCGGGCGGTGTCGAGCACATGCCCGAGCATCGGTTTGCCGGCAATGGCATGAAGGACCTTCGGCAGGTCCGAATTCATGCGTTTTCCCATCCCGGCTGCGAGTATGACGATATTCATGACAGCGTCTCTGGTGCGTTGGGCCCTTCGCCCTGAAGGCCGCCTGTGGCAAGGCTTTCGGGGCCATCGCCAGGATGTGCAGGACGGGCCGCAGGGGGGCTTTGATGCTAGCACGCACCAGCGCGGCCGCAGGATGCGGTCCGTCACACTTGCCCTGACCAGCCTTTTGCTGACAGCCGGCTGCACCATGGTCGGCAAGCTCGGCTACGACAATCTGCCGACCCTGGCGATGTGGAAGCTCAATTCGTATGTCTCGCTGACTGGCCAGCAGCGCTCGCTCGCCAGTCGCCACTTTGATGAGCTGCTCGCCTGGCATCGACGCACACAGCTCGATGACTACACCGAACTGCTGCGCAGCGTGCAAAGGCGCGTGGCCGCCGGCAATGTGACCGAGGCCGATATTCAGGGCTGGCGCGAGGAGGTCTTTGCCCGCATCGATCCGATCGCCGAGGAGGCCGCCCCCGATATTGCCGAGGTCGCCCTGACGCTGTCAGCCGCCCAGATCGCCAGCATCAAGGCCGAATTCGCTGACGACAATGAGAAGCTGCGCAAGGAATGGATGCCGCCCGATCGGGAGGATCGCATCAAGGTTCGCACCAAACGCTATCTTGAACGCGCGTCTTTTTTTCTGGGCAGTCTGACGGCCGAACAGAAGCAGACGGCTCGCCGGATGGCGGCCGAGGCTCCCGCGTCTGAAGAGGTCTGGTACGAGCAGCGCCTCGGGCGTCAGCAGGACCTGATCGTGCTGCTCGAGCGCATGACCAAAGAGCGCATGACGAAGGAGATTGCAGCGCCTCTGATCCGCGAGCATGTGATGCGCTACAGGCAATTGCGTGAAGGCCCCGATCGGGAAGGGGCGAAGTCGTCGCTGGCAGCCGGCGATGCGATGAGCGCGGCGCTGCTCGCCCAGGCCACGCCCAAGCAGCGGCAACATCTGAACCGGCTGATTCAGGACTGGATTGCCCTCGCCCAGGAGCTCAAGAGCGTGCCGGGTGCTCAGGCCGAAGTGTCGAGACCCCGGCCTTAGGCTTAGCCCCGCATCCAGTACCAGACCTGCAGACCGATCGCCGCGCCCACCAGCAGTACCAGCGCCCAGAGCGCCGATCGGGTCCGGCGTTGTTCGCGAACCAGCTGCGCGAGCAGGTCACGGTTGTGACCGCCGTCGGGGCGCGCTTCACCCGCCACGCTCAGGGCGCGATGCGCCAGTCGCGGAATCGAAGGCAAAAGCTGCACCCACTGGGCCGATTCCTGGCGCAGCCGATCGAGCAGTCCGCGCGGGCCGATCTGCTCGCTCATCCAGCGCTCGAGGATCGGCTTGGCGGTCACCCACAGGTCGAGCTCCGGGTCGAGCTGACGGCCCAGGCCCTCGATATTGAGCAGCGTCTTTTGCAGCAGCACCAACTGCGGCTGGATCTCGACATTGAATCGGCGTGAGGCCTGAAAGAGCCGCATCAGGACCAGCCCGAGCGAGATCTCCTTGAGCGGGCGATCAAAAAAGGGCTCGCACACCGCGCGGATCGCGCCTTCGAGTTCTTCGATGCGGGTATCCGACGGCACCCAGCCCGACTCGACATGCAAGGCGGCCACCCGGCGGTAGTCGCGTCTGAAAAAGGCGAGAAAGTTCTGGGCGAGGTAGTTCTTGTCGAAGTCGGACAGGGTGCCGACGATGCCGAAATCGAGCGCGATATAGCGATTGAAGTCGGCGCCCGAGGTGCCCACCAGGATGTTGCCGGGATGCATGTCGGCATGAAAGAAGCCGTGCCGAAAGACCTGCGTGAAGAAGATCTCGACGCCTTCGCGCGACAGCCGCTTGAGATCGATGCCGGCTTCGGCCATCCGGTCCATGCGACCGATCGGGATGCCGTGTACGCGCTCCATCACGATGACATTGGTGGCGCAGTAGTCCCAGTACATCTCGGGAACCTTGAGCAGCGTCGAGTCCTTGAAGTTGCGCCGCAGCTGGTTGGCGTTGGCGGCTTCGCG
>CAIKZV010000208.1 GCA_903831925.1 uncultured Burkholderiales bacterium | reverse complement strand
TCAGTACACGCTCACTGTCTGAATGGTCGATGCCTTGCGCTGGATTGGGCAGAGTTGCGTCGAAGCGCTCCCGCGCCCGATCAACCGCCGATCCGCGGCTGCGCGCGCCGGGGACCATGCGCAACAGCTTGGGTACCGCGGGCAGCGCCAGCTCTCCAAAGCCGGCGTGGTAATACCGGGCTCCGAAGGCGATCAGCTCGAGCCAGTGGCCCGGCATACGAGGCATGCCGGGCAAGCGCTCCTCGAGCATGCGCAGGCGATCGACAGGCACGGCCGTGCTGTCGGCCAGGGCCGCCACCAGCCCGACCCGACGGCTGCGGCCCCAGGGCACGATGACCCAGTCACCTGGACAAATCGGTGAATCGGCAGACAGGGCGTAGTCGAACAACTCCGGCAAGGGCAGGTCGAGTGCCACGCGGGCAATGGTGGCCGGAGCGATCACAACTTAAAGTAAAACCTTCAAATAGGTCGGAACGTCTTGGACCCGCAGGCGTTTTCCGATGTGTTCACAGAAGCTGTGGACAATAGTGTGGACAGCGTTGGTCGGTTGCCCGCAAACCCGCGCTGTTGCGCGGTCCGACGCCGTCTGCTTAAAAATTCTACAAAATTAAGTCTATATAAATCAGGCACTTATGAAACACAGAAAGCTGGAGCAAGCGATCAGCAGGGGCACTCGACAGGATCAGCCAAAATGTGCATAAGTGGTGCGCAGCGGCCTATAAAGCCGACGCTGCAGCGCCGCGACGGCGCTGTTCACGGCTGTACTGATGGACCGCTTCAACCAGGGCAATCACATTGTCGGGCGGCGTGAACTGCGAGATGCCGTGGCCAAGGTTGAAGATATGCCCCTGGCCTGATTGCGGCATGCCATAGCTCTCGAGGGTCTTGATGGCCTCAGCCTGAATCTGCTCGGGATTGGCCATCAGGATCATCGGATCGAGGTTGCCCTGCAGTGCAACACGCGAGCCAACCCGAGCACGGGCCTGGCCGAGATTGACCGTCCAGTCGAGGCCGACCGCGTCACAACCACTGGCCGCAATGTCCTCCAGCCAGAGCCCGCCACCCTTGGTAAAGACGATGGAGGGCACCCTCACCCGGGTGATCGTTCCATCGGGTGCCCGCTCCTCGCGCTCCAGGCGCAGACCCTCCAGCACCCGGCGGATGTAGCCGAGCGAGAACTTCTGGTAGTGACCATCGGGCAGGATCCCGCCCCAGGTGTCGAAGATCATGACCGCCTGTGCGCCGGCATCGATCTGGGCATTGAGATAGTCACGGACTGCGTCGGCGGTCACCGTCAGCATGGTGTGCATCAGGTCCGGGCGCTTGTACAGCATCGTCTTGACCTGACGGAAATCGTCGCTGCCACCCCCCTCGACCATATAGCAGGCCAGCGTCCAGGGGCTGCCCGAAAAGCCGATCAGCGGTACGCGGCCGTCGAGCGCGCGCCGGATGGTCGATACGCCATCCATGACATAGCGCAGCTCGGTGTTGACATCAGGTACCGCCAAGCGGCGAACCGCGGCTTCGTCACGCACCGGGTTGCTGAATTTCGGGCCCTCGCCTTCAGCGAAGTAGAGGCCGAGTCCCATCGCATCGGGCACGGTCAGAATGTCGGAAAACAGAATCGCTGCGTCGAGCGGATAGCGCTCAAGCGGCTGAAGCGTCACCTCGCAGGCGAGCTCAGGCGCCTTGCAAAGCGCCAGAAAGCTGCCGGCCCGCTTGCGGGTGGCGTTGTATTCGGGGAGGTAGCGGCCTGCCTGGCGCATCAGCCAGATCGGGGTGTGCTCGGTAGGCTGGCGCAGCAAGGCGCGCAAAAACGTGTCGTTCTTCATGGGGCGCTGGGCACTGGAAAGGGCGGGTCAGGGACGCCAGAGCGCGACCCGGAAGCGATTTGGTTCGCCATTCTACGGCGCTCGGCCCGGTTTCTGACGCACGGCGTGCAGAAGTTCCTCGGCTGACCGTTCGTCGGGGCGGATGCTCCGTCCAGTTGCCCATTGATCGATGCCATGACCGTTCGTCAGTCCGCCGTACCCCGTTATTTGCCCGGCGCCACCGTGCTGCTGGCGACGCTCGCGCTGACGCCGGGGTTTGCGCGGGCGGATGACTGCGTGGCGGCGGCCACTCCCAAGTCGGCCCTGGTGCTGCCAGCGACGCCCCGTCCGCCGGTTCGCCCGCCGGTTCGCCCGGCGGTTCGTCGGCCGCCGGCGGCAATCGATCGCAACGCACTGACCGCTCCGAAGGCGCAGCCCGTGGGTCAGGCAAAGCCGCAAACCGCGGCGCGTCCTCGCGTGGTGGTGCACCGCAAGCGGCCACCCGCCACCGCCAGTCTTGCCGCTTCGCAACAGGCGGCGCCCCGGTCAGTGTCGAAAGGGGTGCCGACCTGCACGCCGGTGGCCGACCCGCAGGCCGCGGTCAGAGCACCGCTGATCGATGCGCCGCGCTTTACGTCTATCGATCCGCCGACGCGGCTGCTCAGCGAGTCGAGTGTGCGACAGGATCCACTGGAAGGCATTCGCACCGGACTGCCCGGCGAGGGGTTCGGACCGTCATTCCCGATTGCACTCCTGCCGACATCGCCTGGCAACGGCTCGCAGCTTCCTGCCACCGAGAAGCCTGCGCCTGTCTATCCTCCCAGTCGTCCGACAACGCCTGTGGAGCCGATTCCGCCGGTCGTGACGGTCCCGCCGGTCGAGCCGATTCCACCGGTGACAGACAAGCCGGTCGACCCCGAGACGCCGCATCCTGTGCCTGCGCCGGGCGCGGTATGGCTGGTCCTGGCGGGCCTGGGCGCACTGTTGTGCCAGCGCCGCCGCGCCTGACGCTGTTTGCCGGGATAGCTTGTAAGCTTCGGTCTGTCGCCGCAGTTCCGATACAAGGCACCGGCTTTACAGGAGACCTCCATGGTTCGTTCAAATGCCCCGACAGCATCTGGCATCGAAGCCAGTGCCTGCACTGAAAATTCCTGCGACACGGTCGTGTCGCTGCCGCGTCGGCGACTGCTGACGGGAGCCGGCTCTATCGCGGTTGGCGCCTCCCTGCCTTTTTTTGCGCAGGCTCAGTCGGAGTGGCCGACCAAGCCGATTCGTTTTGTCGTGCCGTTTCCGGCGGGCGGCGGCGCCGACATGGGGGCGCGCGCGATTTCGGTTCATATGGCGGCCGCTTTCGGCAAGCCGGTGATCGTCGAAAATCGCGCGGGTGCCGACGGTGCGGTGGCGGCGCTTGAAGTGGTGAAGTCAGCGCCTGATGGCCACACCCTCTACTTTGGTACCGCGACATCGATGTCGTACACGCCCTCCATCAAGAAGGTTCCACCCTACGATCCGATCGCCGACTTCACGCCGATTTCGAACCTTTGCATCTTCACTTTCTATCTGATGGTTCAGCCAAGCCTGCCAGTCAATACCCTGGCTGAGTTCGTCGCCTATGCGAAGGCCAATCCCGGCAAGATTGCCTATGCGACCGGCAACAGCACCGGCATCGTGTCGATGGCGCAGCTCTCGCAGGCCAACAAGCTCGACATGACGCATGTGCCTTACAAGGGCGAGGCGCAGGCGGTGATCGATATGGTGGGAGGCCGGGTGCAGGCGATGTTTGCCACGCCGGCGGTGATGCCGCAGCTGCTGAAGGAGAAATTCAAGATGCTGGCGGTGCTCTTGCCCCGACGCACGACCAGCTTTCCCGAAGTGCCGACCATGGCAGAGGCAGGGCAGCCACTGGTCAATATTTCGCCCTGGGGTGGGCTGTTCGGCCCGGCGCGCTTGCCGCGCGATATCGTCGATCGGATCTCTCGTGACTTCAACGTCGTGATGCGCCGGGCCGACGTCGCTGAGCAATACGAGAAGCTCGGACTGCTGCCGGCGCCGTCGTCGCCCGAGGTGCTTGCCGCCCTGGTCAAGGATCAGCTCGGCGCCTGGAGCAAGACCATGCGCTCTGCTGGCATCGAGCTCGAATAGTCGCTGTGCGGGCATGACGATGAGGCTTGTTTCGGTTAATCGCGCGAGGGCGCGTGAGGTGTTGATCAACGGCCGCAAAGTCATGACCGCCATCGGCAAGGAAGCGGTCAGCGGGTCGGTGGCGGTGAGGCCGCTTGGCCTCGAGGGCGATGAGCAGGCCGACTTGTCGGTGCACGGCGGGCTAGGAAAAGCGGTTTATGCCTACCCGCTGGAGCACTATGCCTTCTGGCAGACCGTTCGCGCGCAGGCCCAGGTGTCGCTGTGGGATTCGCCGCTGGCTCATGGCTCGATGGGCGAGAATCTGACGGTTGAGGGGCTGCTCGAGGATCAGCTCTGGATTGGCGACCGTCTCAAGCTGCCGTCCTGCGTGCTTGCTGTCAGTGAGCCGCGTTTTCCGTGCTTCAAGTTCAATGCAGGCATGGGCTTTTCGCATGCGAGCAAGCTGATGGTTCAGTCGGGATTTTGCGGCAGCTATCTGGCGGTGATTTCGCCAGGGTATCTGTGCGCCGGCGATCCGATCGAACTGATTGCAGGCCCTCGCGAGGTCAATCTGCGCGAGTTATTTAGGGCGCGCGCCCGGGCCTGAGCGGCTGGCGTGAGGAGCATCGCCGTAATCGGCAGGACGATATAAAAAAAGCCCCACTGCCGGCGATTCCGGTAGCGGGGCTTTTGTCAGTTTGCAGTGACGGCTTTGCTTGCCTACCACGTTGCCCGGAGGCGCGTGATTGCAGCCATCACGGCAAGAGCAGATCAGGGCGTGACCGGCTTGAGGCTTTTGGCTTCTGCTTTGACCGATGCCGAATACTGGGTCTTGACGCTGGCGCGCGCGTCTTTGAACTCTTTTGACATTGCATCCATCTTCGGCTTGTAACTGGCTTTGACTTCGCTTTCAGCGGCACGGCGTGCTGTCAGCGGATCTTTGCCGGCAGCGCTGGCGTCCGCGGCAGCCTTGTCACCGGCAGCCTTGATGGCATCGCTGCGCTCGGTGCGAAGGGCCTTGGTCTTGGCTTTGTAGTCCTGGTCGACCTTGGTCAGTGCGGCACGCTGGTCAACCATCGGGTCAGCGGCGCTGGCGGTATTGGCAACACTGAGAAGTGCCAGCGACGAGGCGATGGC
>CAIKZV010000207.1 GCA_903831925.1 uncultured Burkholderiales bacterium | reverse complement strand
CAACCCGCAGGAAGTAGTGCGGCGTGCCCTGGGCGATGCCGTGGCCCAGCGGGTTGGCGAGGTATGGGGTGTTGATCATGACGGCGAGGTGCGCAACATGTGGCGCCCCACAGGGCAGCCCGGTCTGTGGTTTACCGCCGGCAGCCTGGCGCAGTGCCGGATCTACTCGCGCTATCTGTCGCTGCAGATCCGGATGGCCGGCCTTTCTCAATTGAACGCGGAGACAGCATGACAGCAGCAGCGAAAGCAGGCGGCCCGGGGCATCAGTCACCAGGCCCGCTGGCATCACGATTGATCGACACCGATGCCCTTGACTGGCAGCAAACCAGGTTCGAAGGCATTGTTTACAAACCTTTGCTGTTTGATGCCGCCACCGGACTGGCGACATCGCTGATGCGCATGGCACCGGGGTCGGTCCTGCCCGATCATGAACATGTTCTGATCGAGCAGACCTGGGTCATAGAAGGACATCTGGTCGATCGCACCGGGCCCGATGCCGGTCTGGAATGCAAGGCCGGGCAATTCATCTGGCGTCCGGCGGGGAGCCGCCATAGTGCGTGGTCACCGAATGGCGGCCTGTTTCTCGCAATGTTTCAGATACCCAACAAGTTCTTTTCGCAAGACGGACAGGTCCTGGACATGGCAGGCCATGAATGGGAGGCCATCTGGGGTACGAAGCGTTGAATCAGGGCCAGGCAGGCAGCGTCATGAACCGGACTGCGGTGATTCAAAGCATCGAGCGCCATTTCGACAGTGGTGAGTTTCTGGCTGACCTTAGCCGGAGAATCGCGTTTCGAACCGAAAGCCAGAACCCTGAGCGGCGTGCTGACCTGAATGCCTATCTCGATATCGAGATGCGCCCCTGCCTGGAAAAACTCGGTTTCCGATGCGAACTGCTTGCCAACCCGATCGCCCTCGGCGGGCCATTCCTCTTTGCCGAACGCATCGAGGATCCTGAGCTGGCGACCGTGTTCAGTTATGGCCATGGCGATGTCATTCGAGGCCAGGAGGGCAGGTGGCACGCCGGCCTCGACCCGTGGACCGTCAAATGCGAAGGCGACCGCATCTACGGTCGCGGGACGGCCGACAACAAGGGGCAGCATTCGATCAATCTGGCTGCACTGGCCGCGGTGCTCCAGGCGCGCGGCCGCCTGGGCTTCAATCTGCGCATCCTGATTGAAACCGGCGAGGAGACTGGTTCACCCGGACTGCGCGAGCTGTGCGAAGCGAACCGCCAGCGTTTTGCCGCGGACGTCCTGATCGCCTCGGATGGCCCTCGACTGGCCGCCGCCAGGCCGACCATTTTCCTTGGCACCCGCGGTGCGCTCAATTTCGACCTGATCGTCGACCTGCGAGAGGGCGGGCATCATTCAGGCAATTGGGGTGGGTTGCTGCGCAACCCTGGCATCGTTCTGGCGCATGCGCTGGCCTCGATCACCGGCGCCAATGGCGCCATTCAGGTGCCCGAGTGGCGACCCTCATCGCTGACGCCATCGGTACGGCGAGCGCTCGAGGGCCTGGAGCTTGATGCGGGCGCGGATGGTCCCGCAATCGATACCGACTGGGGCGAACCCGGCCTGACGCCGGCCGAACGCGTGTACGGCTGGAGCAGCTTCGAGGTGCTGGCCTTCGTGACCGGCAATCCTGACTTCCCTGTGAACGCCATTCCACCGAAGGCGAGCGCACATTGCCAGCTGCGCTATGTGGTGGGCGTGGATCCCACCGACATCGTCCCATCCCTGAGGCGTCACCTCGCGCGCCACGGCTTTTCAGCCGTGAGTGTGGTCGAGGCACGCGACGGCTTTTTTGCCGCCACGCGACTCGACCCGGATCATCCCTGGGTGCACTGGACGGCGGATTCGATCGAACGTACGACCGGCGGCAAACCGGCGATCCTGCCGAATCTCGGCGGCTCACTGCCGAATGACATCTTCGCCGACGTACTCGGCCTGCCGACAGTGTGGATACCGCATTCTTATGCGGCCTGTTCTCAGCATGCGCCTGACGAACACCTGCTCGCCTCGGTCGCACGCAATGCATTGCGCATCATGACCGGGGTGTTCTGGGACCTTGGCGAGTCGGGCCCCAAGCCTTGAGCCCATCGAGACGAACAGAGCCTCACGCTGCGATTGAACCGCTGGACCTGACAATGCCCCTCATTTCACAACTGGCACCCACCGGCAAACTGCGAGCCGGAATGAACCTTGGCAATACGCTGTTCACCACCAGGGATCCGGTCACCGGCGAATTGCGCGGGGTGGCGACAGACCTGATGCATGAACTGGCATCGCGTCTGGGCGTGCCGGTGGAGTTCGTGGTCCATGCAACGCCGGGCGACGTGGCCGACGCTGCCGGTCAGGGCACCTGGGATGTCGCCGTGCTTGCGATCGAGGCGGCCCGCGCTCAGACCATCATGTTTTCTTCGCCGATGACTGAAATCGAAGCAAGTTATGTCGTGCATAAGGCTTCATGGCTTCAATCGGTCGAGCAGGTCGACACCGCGGGAGTCCGCATCTCAGCGGCTGAAAAGGCCGGATACGAGCTATTTCTGACGCGCACTTTGCGCAATGCCACCGTGCTTCGTGCGAAGGGTTTTCAGGGGTCGATCGATCTCTTCAATGACCGGCGAGCGGATGCATTGGCCGGGCTGAAACCGGCGCTGCTCGCTGCCATGGACAGTATTCCGGAAGGGCGAATGCTCGAAGGCCCATTCATGACGGTCAATCACGGCATGTGCACGTCATGCGACCGCCCTGTGGCCGCCGAGTATGTGAGGGCCTTTGTGATCGAGATGATTGCTTCAGGCTTCGTGGCCCGCTCAATCATTCGAAACGGCGTTCGGGGCCTGACAGCGGTGAAATAGCGGCTGGCTGGTCGGGGACGCCGGTGCATCATCAGTCCTCTTCGATCAGACACCCCAGCCGATTCAGCGTCGCATCGATCCAGGCGGTATCGACCTTTCCGGCGGCAATCGCCGTCGCCATCGAGGCCTCAGCGTCTGCCTTCTTTCGTGCTGCGGCAAGCATCGACTGAACATGGTCGAAGGGCACACACAACACGCCGTCGTCGTCACCGATGATCAGGTCGCCGGGCTCGATGACCATTCCGTCAATCGCGATCGGCACATTGATTTCACCTGGCCCGTCCTTGTAAGGGCCACGATGGGTGACCCCCGCGGCAAAGACCGGAAAATCGCCCTCGCGCAACGCCCTGGCATCTCGAATTGCGCCATCGATCACGAAGCCACCAAGTTTTCGCTGGATGGCAGTCCCGACCATCAGTTCACCGATCAGCGCATTGGTCAGGTCGCCGCCCGCGTCCACCACGATGATGTCGCCTGGGGCAGCCATCTGCAGCGCTTTATGGATCATGAGGTTGTCGCCCGGCCGGGTTCTCACCGTCAGCGCCGGGCCGCTCATCGGGCAGCCGCTGTGCATCGGTCGCAGGCGCGCGCCGCCGGCAAACAGGCGCGACATGCAATCGCTCACATTGGCAACCGGCACCCCGATGAATTGCGAAGCCAGTTCGGCAGGCACCGCTCGCCTGCGCTTGAGTACTTTGAGTCCGATCATGGGGCCGCTCCGTCAGGAAAGTGTTGAGGTCAGTCGTTCGGCTGCGCATCGCAGCCGGCGCAGGCAGGGTGGGAGCGCAGCCGCGGATACACGCCGAGCGCATTGTCGAAAAATATTTTTTTTCTCGATGACTCGTCACCCGAGCGCGAGGCTTCAACATAGCGTCGGGTGTCGTCGAATGCATGGCCGGTCCTGGGATCGACGCCCTGTACCGCACCAACCGTCTCGGAGGCGAACAGAATGTTTGCGCTCGGCACCACCTCAAGCAGCAGGTCGATGCCGGGCTGGTGATAGACGCAGGTGTCGAAGTACACATTGCGCAGCACCGATTCTTCAAGCGGCGGCAATCCCATGTCCTGCGCGATGCCGCGATAACGCCCCCAGTGATAGGGCACTGCTCCGCCGCCGTGAGGAATCACGAAACGCAGCGTCGGAAAGTCCTTGAACAGTTCCGATGTCATGCACTGCACGAACGCGGCCGTGTCACCGTTGAGATAGTGCGATGCGACTGCCGGGTTGAAATTCGGGTTGCACGAACCGCTGACATGGATCATCACCGGAATGTCGAGCGAGACCAGCTTTTCATAGAGCGGGTACCACCATTGCCGGTCCCACAGAGGTGGGTCGCTCCAGCGCCCGCCGCTGGGGTCAGGGTTGAGGTTGGCTGCCACAAAGCCCCGCTCGCCCACGCAACGGTCGAGCTCCTCGAAGACCCGATCTCGCGGCGGCACGCCGGCTGCCTGTGGAAGTTGACATGCGGGCACGAAGCGATCGGGAAACAGCTCACAGGCCCGGGCGACCAGATCATTGCAGTAGCGTGCCCACACCACGTTGCTCGCCTCGTCGGCGCTGTGATGGTCCATGCCGATTGCGCGCGGCGAGAAGATCGTCAGATCGATGCCGCGTTCATTCATCTTGCGCAGCTGATTGGGTTCGATCCCGGCGCGAATCTCCTGGTCGGTGACCGGCGGCGGTGGCTCATCGAGCGCCCGCCCGGTTTGCTCGAAGTACTCGACCTGTCGTTTGCGAAAACCGGCGACCTGCGTCGGCGTCGTTGTGAAATGGCCGTGAACGTCGATGATCATCTTAT
>CAIKZV010000206.1 GCA_903831925.1 uncultured Burkholderiales bacterium | reverse complement strand
GCGCTGGAACAAAATTTTTACCATGTGACGCTGGACTTTGTGCGCCCCGTGGCGATCTACCTGCAGGACCGGACGCTGGTGGCCAGCATGCCGCACCGCGAGAACGATATCGGCGCGCCGGCACTGGAGCTTGACGACGCGGCCGTGGCAAAGACGGGCAGTTCCGTGAAGACCTTGGTGCACCACAGCGGCGACGGCGCAGACCAGACATTCGCACTCGGGCGGATTGGGAATTACCCCTTGCTGCTGAGCGTGACCGATGATGAAAACCAGAGCCTGGCTTCCTGGCGGGAAATTGCCGTACCGATTGTTCTGGCGGTGGTACTGGTAAGCGCTTTCACCTTCTTTCTGGCGGGCTATCTGATCGACAAATTGCGGCGCAAGGCGATATTAGAGGCCGCCTTGCAGGACGCGGATGACCGCTACATGCACACGGTGGAGTCCGTCAAAGATGCGATTGTGGCCATCGACAGCGCGCACAGAATTCGGCTGTTCAACCCGGCGGCGCAGGCCATGTTCGGCTACCCCGCAGCGGAAGCGATAGGCGCGCCCCTGGGACTCCTGCTACCCGAAGCGGCCTTGCCCCGCCACGCAGCCAAGGTGCACGAATTTTCTAAGACGACCGAGGGGCCACGCGCCATGGCCGGGCAATTGGAGATCTTCGGTAAGCGCCGCGACGGCAGCCAGTTTCCGATTGAGTCATCCATCTCCAAAACCCATATTAACGGCGAGTTGCAAATGACGGCGGTGCTGCGCGACGTGACGCAACAGCGGGCAAACCAGCGCGCACTGGAAGCCTTGAACCAGGAATTACGCGCTCTGTACGCGTCGCAGCAGACCGTGCGGGAAATCGAGCGAACGCGCATTTCGCGGGAGTTGCATGACGACCTGGGGCAGCAGCTCACCGGACTGAAGCTCAGCCTGGCCTGGCTGGGCAACCGGATCAAAGAAGGTCGGGCTCCTGAAGTCGACAGCGTGGACAGCATGCGTCACATGCTCGATACCGCCATCACATCGGTGCGGCGCATCTCCTCGGAATTACGGCCTCAAATTCTGGATGAGCTGGGTTTTGCCGAGGCCCTGTCCTGGCAACTGCGTGAATTTGCCAAGCAAAGCGGCCTCGAGCTGGAGATGCATTTGCCGGCCCGGGACCGGGTGCAAGACGCCGAGCTGGCCACCACGCTGTTTCGGATTGGGCAGGAAGCCATGACCAATGCGGTGCGGCACGCCCATGCCAAGAAAGTCTGCGTTGACCTGCTGGCGCACGATGGTGGGCTGCGCTTCTCGGTGCGCGATGATGGAACTGGCATGGCGCAGGACGCGCAGCCGTCGGGGATCGGCCTGATCGGCATGCGCGAGCGCGCGCGGATGGTGGGGGGGCTGTTGCGCATCCAGAGCACACCGGGGTTTGGCACGCTGGTGGAAATAACGATCCCGGCAGACCATTTGGGCAGCGAGCCGCTAGGGACGCCACCGGTAAAAGAAGCCGTATGACGCACGACGTCCTGGTCGCCGACGACCACGCCATCATCCGCGACGGGCTCAGCAACATCCTGGCCGATAGCGGGGATTTTGTGGTTGCCGGGCAAGCCGCCAATGGCAGCGCCGCGCTGGAGCAGGTACGCCAGCGTGACTGGGCGGCGGTGATTCTGGATATTTCCATGCCAGGGCGGCACGGTCTGGAGCTGATCAAACTGGTGCGAGAGGCGCGGCCGCGCATGCCCATCCTGATTTTCAGCATGCACCAGGAGGAACAGTACGCGGTGCGGGCTATTCGCGCAGGCGCGTCGGGCTATCTGTCCAAAGAAAGCGACATCGATTTACTGCTGCCCGCGCTGCGCAAGCTGGTGACCGGCGGCAAATACATCAGCCCCAAGGTGGCCGAGTTGCTGGCCTTGGACCTGTCGCCCGTGGACGACGCGCTGCCCCACCTGGCCT
>CAIKZV010000205.1 GCA_903831925.1 uncultured Burkholderiales bacterium | reverse complement strand
CCGCCGTTGTGGCAATTGCCGGCTCCGGCGTTGAAAAGGGTATCGCCCGAAAAGAGGGCCGGCTGCTCGGTGTGCGATCTCAGGCAGATATGGCACATCGTATGCCCGGGGGTATCGAGGCATTCGAGTTCGACGGTTTTGCCGACCCTGATCAGATCGCCGGCCTTCACCCCTCGGTCCATGCCGGCGATCTTTCCGCCTGCCTTGTGGTGTGCGATGACCTTGGCCCCGGTGGCAGCCACGATGGCTTCGTTGCCGCCGGTGTGATCCCGATGTTCGTGGGTGTTGAGCAGCTGGGTAATCTGCCAGCCCCGAACCTTGGCCCGTGACAGGCATTTTTCATGATCGACCGGGTCGATGGCGAGTGCCTCGCCGGTCTCGGGGCAGGCAATCAGATAATTGAAATTGCGGTAGGCATTGCCAGTCCAGATTCGCTCGACGAGCATGGTCGGGTCTCCCGGTGTTGCGGCCACGCCGTCGGATTCGACGGCGCTCGAAGGTCCGCAGCATAAACCGCCCCGATCAATTGCGCTGGCGCGCCGGATACCTCGTCGAGTCTGATTCTGAGAGACTGTCGCGTGTCAGCGGGGCTGCAAGTCAGCAGCACCTGCGCCGCATTCATGGAGTCACCTGTCTTGAATACCGATCTTCCACCGCTCGAAGTCTTGCCTCGCGACCTGTCGGCCTACCGTTCGGGCAATGTCGGTGTCGACTACGTCCATCGCTTCGAGTCGGGCGTGCCAGGCCCGCATGTGCTGATCAATGCGCTGACGCACGGCAATGAGTTCTGCGGCATGGTGGCGGCCTGCCATCTGCTTGATACAGGCATCCGCCCGAAGATCGGCACGCTGACCGTCAGTTTTTCGAACGTCGCCGCTTACGAAAGCTTCGAGCCGAAGCGGCCTTTCGAGAGTCGTCAGATCACTCACAATTTCAATCGGATCTGGTCCTCCGAATGGCTCGATGGTGATCAGGACAGCGTCGAGCTGAGCCGTGCTCGCGCGATGCGCCCGGTGGTGGCCGCAGCCGACCATCTGCTTGATCTGCACTCGACCAGCCAGGATGTGGAGCCCTTCTGGGTCTATCCGGCCCATTCGCGCAATGCGGTGCTCGCCAGCGCGCTGGCGCGCCCGACGGTTCATCTGGTGATGCCACAAGGCATCGGCTCGGGCGTGCCGCTGATCGAGCATGGCGCCTATGGCTTGGCCGATGGCGCCGGCATCGGGCTGGTGGCCGAATGCGGGCAGCACTTCAAGCGCTCGTCATCCGATCTGGCGATTGCGGTCACGCTCGATTTTCTGGGGCATTTCGGTCTGATCGATCGGGAGCCGACTCGGCCCGGACCGCATCGCCGCCTCGAATTGATTCGCACGCATGTGGTGGCAAACGCCGATTTTGCTTTTGTGCGCCCACTGGTCGGTTTCGAGACCTTCGCCCGGGACGAACTGATCGCGATCGACGGCCACGATGAAATTCGGGCGCCCTGCGACGACTGCACGGTCATGATGCCCACTCGCGCACCGATCGTCGGGCGTGAAGGGGTCTATCTGACCCGTCCTATTTGAGCCAGCCAATCCGAGCCGGTCAATTGTCTGAACCCCTCTATAATTTTCGGATAAGCGCGTCAGCTGAGGCGCGTCAACAAGACATTGCAGGGAGATGCCGATGGCTTACCAGTGCTTCGATGTGACCATCACTGATCGGATTGCGCATATCGTTCTCAATCGACCCGAAAAGCGCAACAACATGATCCGCGCCTTCTGGGAAGAACTTCCGCAGATCATCGAAGATATCGACGCCAACGCCCGGGCACGGGTCATCGTGATTTCATCGACTGGCCCGCATTTCACCTCCGGCATCGATACCGGCATGTTTTCCGACAACAGCATCACGCCGGGCGATGACGCGGCGCGCACCGCGCGCCTGCAGCACGGCGCCCGTTTTTACGACAGCGTGCAACGGATGCAGCGCACCTTCACCGCGCTCGAGCAGTGCCGCATTCCGGTACTGGCAGCCATCCAGGGCGGATGTATCGGT
>CAIKZV010000204.1 GCA_903831925.1 uncultured Burkholderiales bacterium | reverse complement strand
AGGTCCTTGATGTCCTGCGCACTCAGACTCATGGTCACCAGATTATTGCCGAAGGGCTGCAGCGCGAAGATCTCGCCATAGGTCACCGTGCCCTCGACCTTCTTGCCGGGCTGCGACATCATCAAACCGGCGCCGCGCAATCCGCCGCGGTTCATGAAAGCGATCGACGGTATCGATTGATCGTGGCCCCCGCTGCTGCGTGCGCCTGGGGCGCGGGCGTGGGCATGGGCATCCGCACGCGCGGCAGCAAGCTGCGCATCCGCCACCAGCTCGCCTGCGGCGACGTTGCAGGCGGCATCGCGGGGCACAGCGGGCACATCGCTTGCAATCGCGCCGATCACCCTTGCGGCCTGGTCGCTCACCAGACGGCGATAACCGGCCACGATAGCGGCCACAACCGGATCGGGAGGGGTGGTCGCCGGATCGCGGGTCACCATCAGGTTCGTCGCCTGCACCGACACGACGTCGCGGCTCGCCGGATCGAGGCTCAGATCGATGTCGGTCAGCAGCCGTCCGAAGGCATTGGCGCTGGTCACCGGCACCGACCGCCCGCGCGAATTGGGCAAGGCGCAAACATAGGCCGAATGGGTATGGCCGCTGATCACCAGATCGACCGCATCATCGAAGCCCGCGACGATACCGGCGATCGGCGAGCCGGCCAGCCCGCCCTGACAACGGTTGATATCCGGATTCGGACCGCTCTGCATGCCGCCCTCGTGGATCAGCACGACGATCGCCTCGATGCCCTGGGCCCGCAATTCAGGCACCAGCGCATTGACGGTCTGGACTTCATCCCGAAAATCGAGGCCCGCCACCCCGGCCTGCCCGACGATCATCTGTGTGCCGCGCAAGGTCATGCCGATGAAGGCGACCGGAACGCCGGCAAAGCGCTTGATGCCATAGGCTGCCAGCAGCGGCTTGCCCGAGGCGCGGGCGATGACATTGGCCGACAGCCACTGAAACCTCGCGCCCTCGAAAGGCACCGGCGTGCCGACCACCGCGCCGCGGCAACTGTTCGGATCGATCGCGTTGCGATCGGTCGCACCCGGCGCGGGTTTGCAGCCACCTGCCTGCAGGCGCAGCAGCTCGGCCTGGCCCTTGTCGAACTCATGATTGCCGACCGACGTGAATTCCAGGCCGATGCGGTTGAGGGTTTCGACTGCAGGCTCATCAAAAAACAGGCCCGAGATCATCGGGGTCGCGCCGATCAGGTCTCCGGCAGCAACCACCACATGGTTGGGATTCGCGGCCTTGAGCCTGGCCACATGCGCGGCGATGAACTCGGCGCCACCGACCGGCTGCCTGGCTGATACCGGTGCATCGCCGCTGGCGGCAAAGGCCCCTGGCGACTCGAGCTGGCCGTGGTAGTCGTTGAGCGCAATGATCTTGACCATCAACGGACGTGTGGCGCCAGGCGTGATGCAGGCCGCCAGCCCGACCGTGGCCAGCGCCAAGACCGCCAGCGCCCCCGCTCCTCTGATTGCTGCGCGCATGCTTTTCAAAACTCCCCCCCTGCCCGACCGTGAGACGATCGGATTCATTCAATCCTTTTGCGGTCCCGACACCATGACACAGAGCCTGCGATTCCTTCGCTACAGCATTACTGACGGCATTGCCGAGATCCTGATGGACAACGGCCCGGTCAATGCGCTGAACGTTCCGATGCTCGATGAACTGCTCGCCTGCTTCGAGACCGCAGCGGCCGACGACTCGGTACGCGCGATCATTCTCGGCAGCGCGGTCCCGGGGCGATTCTGCGCCGGCCTCGATCTGAAAGCCTTTGCCAAAGACGACACCGATGGCGTTCGCGCGCTGCTCGAGCGCCTGTACACCCGCTTTACCGATCTGCAGTATCGCCTTGGCAAGCCATCGATCGCCGCGGTCAATGGCACGGCGCGCGGCGGCGGCATGACCCTCTCAATCTCGTGCGACATGGTCGTGGCCGACGCTGGCGCCGACCTGGGTTATCCCGAAATCGATGTCGGACTGCTGCCGGCGATCCACTTTGCCCATCTGCCGCGAATCATCGGACGGCACCGTGCCTTCGACCTGCTCTTCACCGGCCGATCCTTCGGTGCACCCGAGGCGCTCGAGCTCGGACTGGTCAGCCGCCTGGCCGCGCCCGGCACGGTGCTTGCCGAAGCCCATGCGCTGGCCAGGGTGCTGGCCGCAAAGCCGCCAAGAGTCCTGAAGATGGCGCGTGAGGCCTTCATGCGCGAATGCGACTCCGACTACCGCCGCGGCGTGGCGGCAGCCGTCGAGAACTTCTGCAATGTCGCAGCCACGCCCGAATCGAAAGCGGCGATTACCGCCTTCGTCGAGCGCCAGGAACAGCGCCGACAAAAACGCTGACCGAGGGGCTGAACCGAGGGCCGGCTCCCCTCAGACGATCTTCACGCCCAGATTGGGCAGCCCGTCGATATGGCAGTCGATGACATCGCCTCGCACGACCGGGCCGACATTTTCGGGCGTGCCTGAAAAGATGATGTCACCCGCCATCAGTTCGAAGGCCTCCGAGAGCTTGGCGATCTGCTCGGCCACGCTCCAGATCATCTGGTTGAGATTGGCGTTCTGCTTGATCTGACCATTGACCTTCAGCCAGATCGCACCGTTGGTAAACGCGCCGGTCTGACTGGCCAGGTGCAGCGGCCCGATCGGCGCTGAGCGATCGAAGCTTTTGCCGATCTCCCACGGCTTTTTCTCGTCGCCCATCGCCCGCTGCAGATCGCGCCGGGTCATGTCCAGACCAATCGCATAGGCGTAGACATGGTCCAGCGCCGTGGCCATCGGGATGTTGCGACCGCCACGATTGAGTGCCGCGACCAGTTCAACTTCGTAGTGATAGTTGCGGGTCAGGGTCGGATATGGGTGATCTGCAATCGTGCCGGGCGCCACGTTCTGGATCGCATCGGTGGGCTTCTGAAAAAAGAACGGCGGCTCACGCGTGGGGTCGGATCCCATCTCGCGCGCATGCGCCGCGTAATTGCGACCGATGCAGTAGATGCGGCGCACCGGAAACATCTGATCGGAGCCGACAATCGGGATATAGGTCGCCGGCACCGCAAACGGCGTTTTGATCCCGGTCTGCGCAACGCCCGGCAGGGCACAACCCGCCAATGCGCCAAGGCCGAGGGTAGTGGTCTTTTCAAACAGCGATCTGCGATCCATCGGAAGCCTCATTTAGTTTAAAAAATCATCAAAATCAACCGACTGCATGACGTTAATGGCAAAAGACTTTAATTTTCACGATGCAAAACCCGATTTGTTAAAGGTGATTGCGCCAGCCGATCACCTTTCCATCACGCCGGTAAATTGGTTTGAAAACAGAACACAAGCCTCGGATCAAACGTTTCAAGATCTTGTCAGCATAAGATTTTCAATGTTTAATTCGCGCTCGAAACATTAATTGGGAGTTGATATGTCGACCCTGCAGGAACTTGTCGCACAACGCGAAGCACTTGATAAACAGATTGCCAGGACGCGTCAGCAGGAACTCGAGTCGGTTATCAGTCAGGTTCGCGCACTGATTGCCGAATATGGCCTGCGTCGCCAGGACATATTCGCCGCCGACTCATCCGAACCCAAATCATCAAAACGCCGCGCCAAGGTGGCTGCCAAGTATCGTGACCCCAACTCCGGACAAACCTGGACCGGCCGCGGGCGCTCGCCAAAATGGCTGGAAGGCAAAGACAAAAGCCAATTTCTGATCGGCTGACGGACGCGTTTCAGGCTGAAACCACCGATGAGTGCAGGACCGCAACGCCGGTCCCGCACTCAGGCATTCAGCGTGTGCGAACCGTCATTGATCAGGCGCGAGCTGTCGGCCGAGCACTGACCTGCGCAAACCATCTCGCCAGATTTGAATGATCTTCGGGTATTCGAATCCCGACATTCTTGGCGACAATCATCGTGCACTGCAAAGTGATATCGGCAACGGTGTAACGATTGCCTGCAATGAACTGGCGACTTGCCAGTTCAGCATCCAGCCATTTGAGCCGATCGAAAGATTCTTTTTTCGACACCTCGCCCCATTCGGCCACCTGAATTACTCGCCCTGCCCAGAACGGCGACAGGTGCCGGAATACATGAAGTATCGGCGCCATGACCGTCAATTCGATGCGACGGTCCCACATTTCGATGTCTGCCGATTCGCGTGCATCACGGCCGAACAGATTCGGTTCGGGATGCAGGCTTTCGATATAACGGCAAATTGCGGTCGATTCGCTGAGATGACTGCCATCGTCGAGTTCGAGAACCGGCAACTTGCCGAGGGGATTGATCGCGAGAAATTCCGGGCTGCTGTTTTCACCCTTGAGCATGTCGATCGAGACGATCGGGATTGACACGCCCTTTTCAGCCAGAAAGATCCGCACACGTCGCGGATT
>CAIKZV010000203.1 GCA_903831925.1 uncultured Burkholderiales bacterium | reverse complement strand
GCCCTTCATTCGCACCAGCGTCGATCACGGCACGGCGTTCGATATCGCCGGCCAGGGCACGGCCGACGCCAGCAGCCTGCGGGCTGCGATCGATCTGGCCATCACGCTTTGCGACGCATCGACACGCGACGCCGCCAGATCGTCGATGACCGCACCGAGCTTTGCTGCATCCTGATCATCGTCACTCCCACCTTCTGCCTGACATCGCGAGCCGCACCATGACCGACTTTCGCAGCGACACCGTCACCCGCCCGACCGCCGCCATGCGCACTGCGATCGCCACCGCTGAGGTCGGCGACGATGTCTTTGCCGACGACCCGACGGTCAATCGGCTGCAGGCCAGCGCCGCACAGATGCTGGGCTTTGAAGACGCGCTCTTTGCCAGCTCGGGCACGCAGACCAATCTGCTCGCGCTGCTGTCGCACTGCGAACGCGGCGACGAAGCCATCGTCGGCCAGCAGTGGCACACCTACAAATGGGAAGCCGGCGGCATGGCGGTGCTGGGCTCAATTCAGCCGCAGCCGCTCGAACATGCCCCGGACGGCACGATTCCGCTGGCCTCGATCGAAGCGGCGATCAAACCCGACGATGCGCACTTCGCGATCACCCGTCTGGTGGTGATGGAGAACACCACTGGCGGCAAGGTGCTGCCGATGGACTATCTGCGCGAGATGCGCGCCCTGGCCACCAGCCGCGGCCTGACCACCCACCTCGACGGCGCGAGGCTCTTCAATGCCGCGGTTGAGGTCACCCGCCGCCGACGGGCCGGGATCCGCGAGGGCGCCGGACCCGACTCGGCGGCTGCCGCCCGCGCCCGGGAAGGCGATGTGCCGCTCGAGCCGCGAGCGGTCGCGCGCGAGATCTGCGCCAACTTCGACAGCGTGTCGGTCTGCCTGTCGAAGGGCCTGGGCGCACCGGTCGGGTCGCTGCTGCTGGGCTCAAAGCCGCTGATCGCGCGCGCCCGACGCTGGCGAAAGATGCTGGGCGGCGGCATGCGCCAGGCCGGCATGATTGCGGCCGGCGGGCTGCACGCCCTCGAAAACCATATCGAGCGCCTGGCCGATGACCATGCCAATGCCACCCGGCTGGCCGAAGGCCTGATCGCGCTCGGGGGCCAGTACGGCGGACTGCAGGCCGACCTGCCGCAGACCAACATCGTCTTCGTGCGCGTCGACGACAGCATCGCGCAAGCCTTTGCCGATCACCTGGCAGCACACGGCGTTCGCACCACCGGCAGCGTCGGACGCTATGGCAGCGGCCTGGTCCAGCGCTGGGTCACCCATCTCGATGTGACCCATCACGATGTCGAAGCCGCGCTCGCGATCGCCGCCGGCTTTTTCGAAGCACGCCGCTGACGCCCGGCAACAGAACATGGGGAAACCCGCTCCAGCTTATATTTGCCCGGACATTGAAAATCGGGCCGTCAAGACTTTGCAAGCACGACCGAGGAAATGAAGTTGAGCAGAAGTCTTGATTTACTGAAAATTACAGCCTGTTTCCTGGTCATCCTTCTCCATGTTTCCGGGGCAAACTTTCACGAGTTTGGACCCAAGTGGTGGGGCGGAAATACGTTTGATTCTTTTTCCAGGGTTTCAGTTCCAATATTTTTCATGATTTCAGGGGCAACATTGCTGAGAAAGCAGGAGCCACTGTCAGACTTTTTTAAAAAGCGGCTTTCAAAGATTGCCATACCCTTGATTTTCTGGTCATGCTTTTATCTTTGGTGGCTTTCCTACAATGGAGTTGAAATTGGGAGCTGGGCTTTACGGATTCTTTCCGGGCCAACCATGTTTCACCTCTGGTTTTTTTATACCCTGATCGGGCTCTACCTGTTTGTGCCAATAATGAGGCGTTTCTATCAGGCAAGCTCCCGCACGGAAAAACTCTTTTTTATCATTACCTGGTTCGTCGTGGCATCGATCATTCCGACAATCCATGGCCTGATCGAGGATGGTCAATGCGGCTGGTTGAATCCGGGCATCCTGGTCGATTATTACAGCCTCCAGTACTTTGGCGGTTATATGGGTTACATGCTGTTAGGTGCCTTCCTGGCCGACCGTGAAAACTCTGTCAGGCAGGGCATTGGGATGTATATCGCCGCGTCGGTTGGGACGACTTTACTTACCTATTTTATTTCCAGAAAACTCGGCGCTCCCTGCGAGTTTTTCTATCTCTATCTGTCACCTCTGGTGGTTGTGGCAGCGTCGGGACTGTTTATCGCATTTATTGGGGCTCGGCCGGCGGCAACCAGCACCAAAGTCGGATGGATTGCAGGCAGCACACTTGGCATATATTGTCTGCACCCTTTTATCATTGACCCTTTATTCATGTCATATGGGCTCATTGACCTGACCGGGTCGGGGTGGGTGGACCCGATCATAGCGACTTGCGGCGTATTTTTGCTGTCGCTTCTGATCATCAGCTTCATGAGGCTGTTTAAAATCTTGCGCGTGGTGACATGATTTTCAGTGCCTTGGATCATTGATTCACGAACTCGGTGTGAATATCCTGATCCGAGCCCCGATTCCGGACCTCGACCGAGCAGCCGCATCGGTCCGAATCCGTCCAGACGGCTCGAGACAGGCACGACTCTGGCCTGCACTGATCCTGACAGGGCGCCCCGATTCGCGGGCACCCGCACCAGGAGGTCACCATGCAGACCAATACAGGCACCATCGACCGGCAGCTGCGCGTTCTCGCGGGCTTTGCGCTGATCGCGCTGACCGCCACCTCCACGATCGGGGCCTGGGGCTGGATCGGCATCATCGGTCTGATCACCGGCCTGATCGGCTGGTGTCCGCTCTATGCCGCGCTCGGTATCGATACCCGAAAGCCCCTGAAGGACGCCGGCAGCGAGCCGCCGGCTCAACCGCCGGCCCATCCGTCGGCGTGATCCCGGCGCGCCCTATCCGAGAGGAACAGCGATGACCACCACCAGCTCCCTGAATACCGAAGCGGTGCGCCAGACCATCGAGGCACGACTCGAGGTGCTGCACGATGAAATCGTCGGCAAGCTCGGCGAAATGGCCGAGGTGCTGCAGTCGCTCGACCATATCGGCGACCGCGCCGATCTGTCGGTGGCCGACGACACCAGTTCCTCGGACCTGGCCGACGCCAGCCGCGACATCGCGGAATACCGGCAAGGGCTGGCCGCGCTCAAGCGCCTCGACCACGATCTCTACGGCATCTGCACCGACTGCGCCGAGCCGATACCGGATGATCGCCTTCAGGCGCAACCCTTTGCGGTGCGCTGTCGCGACTGTCAAACACACAGCGAAAAAGCGTCGGGCATCCGGCACGAATCGATGTAATCCCGGGGCGGGCGGATAATGCCGCGGCGAGTGCCGGATCGGCCTGCGCATCGCACGTGCCGACCGGAGATCCGATGGCCAACCCCCCCGAAAACGTCAGCATGGCGCTGTTTTGCGACTTCGAAAATGTCGCGCTCGGCGTGCGCGACGCCAAGTATGAAAAATTCGATATCCGCAAAGTGCTCGAGCGGCTGCTGCTCAAGGGCAGCATCGTGGTCAAAAAAGCCTACTGCGACTGGGAGCGCTATCGCGAATTCAAGGCGCCGATGCATGAGGCGTCCTTCGAGCTGATCGAGATTCCGCATGTGCGACAGTCGGGCAAGAACTCGGCCGATATCCGGATGGTCGTCGACGCGCTCGACCTTTGCTATACCAAGGGCCATGTCGACACCTTCGTGATCATCAGCGGCGACTCCGACTTCTCGCCGCTGGTCTCCAAGCTGCGCGAGAACAACAAGACCGTGATCGGCGTGGGCGTCAAGGGCTCGACCTCCGACCTGCTCACCGCCAACTGCGACGAGTTCATCTTCTACGACGACCTGGTGCGCGAGCCGCGCCGCCGCCAGAGCCGCACATCGACCGCTGCCGGCAACGGTGCAGGCAGGACGCAGTCTGCCCAGCCGGCAGCAGTCAGAGTCGAAGCCAGCAAATCAGAGATCGCCGGCAAGTCCGAGGCACCCGCCAGACCGGCGGTCACAGCCAGAGTCGAGCCGCCCCCGGTCGACGCCGAGCCTGCCGTCGCTGCGGCCAGTGCCGCCGGTGATGGGCCAAAAAAGCGGCCGGCGCGACGCCGCAAACCCGGCGCTGAAGCGCCCGCGTCCAACAGCAGCGACACGCCGACGGCCGCCGAGGTCGCCGCGCTGATGCCGGTGGCAGAGCCGGTCGCCGCTGCAGTGACCGCTGCCGTCACCGCTGCCGTCACCGATTCTGTCTCCAATGTCCTCCCCGAGCCGCTGGCCGCACCCGGCTCGGATGAACGCCGCCGCCAGGACGCGATCGACCTGGTGGTCGAAACCGTCGAAGCCCTGATCACCGAGCGAGGCGCCGACGACAAGATCTGGGGCTCGATGGTCAAGCAGACCCTCAAGCGTCGCCGCCCAGGATTCGCCGAAGGCTATTACGGCTATCGGTCCTTTAACGAACTGCTCGAAGACGCCCGCGACCGCGGTCTGCTGGCGCTGGCTCACGACGAGAAGTCGGGCGGCTATGTGATCGGGCTGGTCTGAGTCGGCCGTAAGCGGCACTGAGCAGCACTTGGCAGCACTGCGCGATCCTCAGAGCTGGCCTGCGTGAGTGCGCTTCGCGACATTGACACGGGTTATGTGCGCACATAACCTGTGTGCACATAACCCGTGTGAGCAGAGATGAACCTCACTTTGTCGGTCGACGAACGCATCGTCGAACAGGCCAGAAAGGCCGCCCAGTCGATGGGCAAGAGTCTGAATCAGGCAGTCCGCGACTACCTTGAACAACTCGCGGGCCAGTCACAGCGCGAAGCGGTCATCAAGGAACTGCGCGAGCTGTCGATGACCGGCCAGGCCCCAAAGGGACAAAAAGGCGGCTGGAAATTCGATCGGGAGGAGGTCTACTCCGAACGCCTCGATCGCCGCCGCGGCGACTGACCACCATGCCGCGCACTTTTCTCGACACCAACCTGCTCGTCTATTCCGACGACCGCAGCGACAAGCGCCGGGCACGCAGCGCGATCGAGGTCATCGAACAGGCACTGTCGGCCGGTGATGGGGTGATCAGCACCCAAGTGCTCCAGGAGTACTACTCGGTGACCACCCGCAAGCTCGGGACCGACCCCGGCGTTGCGCGCCGAAAGATCGAGCTCTATTCGCGCATGGATGTCGTCCAGGTCGATGGCTCGATGATCGTCGAAGCCATCGACCTGCAGCGCGTGCACGTCATGTCGTTCTGGAATGCCCTGATACTGAGTGCCGCAGGCCGGGGCGGCTGCACGACGCTGTTGACCGAAGACCTGTCGGCCGGCCGCATGATCGCCGGCATCCTGATCGTCGATCCATTTGCCTGATCCTGGCGCAGCAGCGCTTGCGCCTTCGTGCGAAGCTTGCCGTCCGGGCGCCGTCGCCACCCGCCCGTCCACTTTCCAGACCCTCACCCATGCCAATCCTCAAAACCGTCCTGACCGACCTGACCGTGGCCACCGCGCTTGTTCTCAGCCTCGGCCTGTTGCCTGACAGCCCGAGCGCACACGCCGCCGGCGAGCCGATGCCCACGGTGGCGAGCGTCGATCTGGCGCGCTATGTCGGCACCTGGTACGAGATCGGCCGACTGCCCAACGTCTTTCAGCGCCAGTGCATCGGCGACACCACCGCGCAATACGCCGCCCGCCCCGACGGCAATATCGATGTGATCAACCGCTGCCGCACCACCGGCAAGGGCGACGCTGAATGGGACACCGCACGCGGCATGGCCCGCATCATCGACCCGGTGAGCAAGGCCAAACTGCAGGTCTCGTTTCTGCCTGAAGCGCTGCGCTGGCTGCCGATCGGCTGGGGCGACTACTGGGTGCTCGAGCTCGATCCCGACTATCGCTGGGTGATGGTCGGCGAACCGGGGCTGCGCTATCTCTGGGTGCTCTCACGCACGCCCGCCCTGCCGCCGGGCACCCTCGAGTCACTGCTCGCGCGGGCTCGCGCCCTGGGCTTTCCGGTCGAGCAGATGCTGCTCACCTCGCAGTCGGCCCCCGCACGCTGATCACGCTGATCGCACACCTTTTTTTCCGAGCCCCCGCCCATGAGTACGACCGCCGCCGCCCTGCCCGAACCGCACCTGGCCAACCCGCGCCAGCGCGAGACCCGCACCATCACGGTGGTCTCGATCGCCCATGGCTGCTCGCACTTCTTTCACCTGATCGTCGCGCCGCTCTTTCCGTGGCTGAAAGTCGAGTTCGATCTGAGCTATGCGCAGCTCGGCCTGCTGATGACGGTGTTCTTCATCGTGTCGGGCGTCGGCCAGGCACTCGCCGGTTTCGTGGTCGATCGCATCGGCGCGGTCCCGGTCATGCTGGCCGCACTCACGTCCTTTGTGCTCGCCACCCTGACCCTCTCAAGCGCACCGAGCTATTCAATGCTGATGGTCGGCTGCGTGCTGGCAGGACTTGGCAATGCGCCCTTTCATCCGGTCGACTACTCCATCCTGAATGCCCGCATCACGCCCACCCGACTAGCCCGCGCCTATTCGATGCACGGCATCGCCGGCAGCCTCGGTTGGGCGCTGGCGCCGGTCTTTCTGGTCGGCATCACCGGACTGGCCAACTGGCGCGCAGCCATCGCCTGCGCCGGCCTGCTTCCCCTGATCGCAGGGATCATGGTGTGGCGCCATCGCGACCTGCTGGCCGGCCAGCCGGTCGGCATGCTCGGCATCGTGCGCGCCGCGCACCCGGCGGCGGGCGGCCCGACCGGCGCCGGCGCAAACGACTCGGCCCTGAGTTTTCTGCGCCTGCCGGCGGTCTGGATGAGCTTTCTGTTCTTTCTGACCTCGTCGCTGGGTTTTGGCGGCATCCAGACCTTCGGCCCGGAGTCGGCGCGGCTGCTGCACGATGTCCCGACCGCGTGGGTGGCGGCTTGTCTCACCGCCTTCATGCTGGCCAGCGCCGGCGGCACCCTGTTTGGCGGCATCGTGGCCGCCGACCCCGACAAGGCAGAACGGGTCGTGGCCATCGGCTACTGCGTGGCGGCCAGTGTCTCGCTGCTGATCGCCCTGTCGCCGGCACCAGGATGGCTGGTGCCCGGCCTCTTTGCGGTAATGGGTTTTGGTGCCGGCACCGCCGGCCCGGCGCGCGACCTGCTGGTGCGCCGCGCCAGCCCGCCGGGTGCAACAGGCCGGGTCTATGGCATGGTCTATTCGGGTCTGGACACGGGTCTTGCGATTTCGCCGGCGATCTTCGGCACGTTCATGGACGGCGGCCATCCCTCGTGGGTCTGGCTCGGCATCGCGGTTTTCCAGATGCTGCTGATTGCCAATGCGCTGAGCGTCGGCTGGATCGGGCGCAAGACCGGCGCGCCGGCCTCAACCTGACCTGTCTTGACCTGTCATAACAGGTGCCACTACGATCACGGTCCAAAGACGAGACGGATCGGGAGCGAGACACCATGAGCGAGTCAGGCAATACCACCACCTATCCTGGCTTCGAAGGTCGTGTCGGCCGCACCCGCGAGACCTCCGAGCCCTGGTGGAAGCCGATTCAGAAGGCCAGGCCCGGCAGCCCCAACATCGTCGTCATCTACATGGACGACATGGGTTTTTCCGATCTCGGCTGCTATGGCTCCGACATCGAGACGCCCAATATCGACGCGATCGCCGCCCGCGGTCTGCGCTTCAACCACTACACCACGCATCCGATCTGCTCGCCCGCCCGCGCGGCCCTGCTCACCGGCCGCAATGCGCATTCGGTGGCCACCGGCTGGCTGACCACCAACAACCCCGGCTTTCCGGGCTATTCGGGCGACATGCCCTTGGCCGCGCCCACCATCGCCGAATCGCTGCGAGCCGGCGGCTACACCACCATCGGCATCGGCAAGTGGCACAACTCGCCCAACAGCGCCACGCCGAACGAGAGCTGGCCAAGCCAGCGCGGCTTTGACCAGTTCTATGGCTTCATGGAAGGCGAGACCAGCTATTTCTTTCCGGCACGCATCGTCAACAACAACACGCTCGCGCCAATCGACCAGTACCCGCCCGATTACTACGCCACCGACGACTGGACCGAGCACGGCATGCGCTTTGTACGCGAGGCCCGCAACAACCACGCCGACAAACCCTTCTTCCTCTACATGGCCTACAACGCGGTCCATGGCCCGCTGCAGGCCAAAGAGCCCGACCTCGCGAAATACCGCGGCCGCTACGATGCCGGCTGGGATGTGATGCGTGAGCAGCGGCTCGCGCGCCAGAAGGCGCTGGGCCTGGTGCCTGCTGATGCGCAACTCTCGCCGCGTGACCCCGAGGTGCCGGCCTGGGACAGTCTGCCCGCCGATCAGCGCGCGCACTTCGTGCGACACATGGAAACCTATGCCGCGATGCTCGACTGCGTCGACCAGAACGTCGGCAAGCTGGTCGCGCTGCTCACCGAGATGGGCGAACTCGACAACACCATCATCGCGTTTTCGGCTGACAACGGCGGCACGAGCTCGGCCGGCGCCTACGGCAATGTCTATTTCAACCGGCGCTTTGCCGGCCTGCCGGCGCTGCCGCTCGAAGCCGATCTCGCCCAGAGCAAGAAGATCGGCACCGGCGAAGTCCCGGCGCTTTATCCGATGGGCTGGGGCCAGGTCAGCAACACGCCCTTTCCCTCCTTCAAGACCTATACCGGCGGGGGCGGGCGGCGGGTGTGCTTCATCGTCTCCTGGCCCGACCAGATCACCGATGCCGGTGCGATCCGCACCCAGTTCGCCCATGTCACCGATGTCATGCCGACCCTGCTCGATCTGGCCGGCGTCACGCCGCTCGCCAAATCGCACGGCGAGGACGCCCTGCCGATGCACGGCGCCAGCCTGGCCCAGGTCATGCGCGGCAAAGCCGCCCACTCGGTGCGCAGCGAGCAGTACTACGAGTGCTGGTCCAACCGGGCCTACTGGCGCGACGGCTGGGTGGCGGTGTCGCTGCAGCGAAAGGGCGACGAGATCGATTTCGACAACTGGACCCTGCACGAGCAGGCGACCGACTTCTCGGAGTCGGTCGATGTCGCCGCACAGCATCCCGAGCGGCTGCGCGAGCTGGTCGAGGCCTTCGACAAGGCGGCCTGGTCGAACATGGTCTATCCGCTGGACAACCGCAACGCCATCCAGAAGTTCAACCAGATCCCGCCGCATATGCGTCCGCCCGAGAAAGGCTCGCGCCGCTTCCTGCCGGGCGGTCAGACCGTCAACCGCGCCCTGATCATTCCGCTGATCGCCGACCGCAACTTTCGCATCACCGCCAACATCGAGCACCGTGCCGCCGACGAAGGCGTGCTCTTTGCGATCGGCGAAGTTTTCGGCGGTCTGATGCTGTGCATCGAAGCCGGCGAGCTGCGCATGGTCTATAACGGCTTCGGCGAATACACCCGCCTGGCGCCGGTGCAGGCGCCTGCGGGCAGGCATGCGATCACCTTTGAGTTTGAGGCGCTCGGCAAACGCCGCGGCCGCGGCCGCCTGCTGATCGATGGCCAACCCGCCATCGCATCGGGCAACTGGACCGACTGCAGCCCGACCCTGATGGGCGGCTTTCACGAAGGCCTCGATATCGGTCTGGACCGGCGTGCGCCGGTCGACTGGGCGCTCTATCAGCGCCGCGGTATTTTCCGTTATTCGGGCAGCATCCGCGATGTCCTCATCGACTCGAGCGACTTCGCGCCGGGTTCGGCCTATGCAAAGGGTTGAGCCCCATCGCATCCCGGACACCACCACCCTTCGACCCTGTCTCCCTCTCTCTCTCTCTCTGTTCGATTCCTCCAGGAACTGCTCACCATGAACAAGCCTGACTCCAGACTGACGCTGATCACCTCCTCCCATCGCCGCACCGTGCTGGCTGCGCTTGGCGCCCTTGGTACCGCGATGGCCACGCCCGCCGCCCGCGCACAGACCGCCTGGCCGGCCGGCAAGCCGATCCGCCTGGTGATTCCGAGCGGTGCCGGCGGCGGCGCCGACATCTTCAGCCGCCTGATGGCCGAGTGGCTCGGCAAGGAGCTCGGCACCAATGTCGTGGTTGATAACAAGCCCGGCGCCAACGGCATGCTCGCCACCGCAGAAGTCGCCCGCGCCGCGCCCGACGGCTACACGCTGCTGGTGTCCTACACCGCCGCCACCGTCGCCAACAAGCTGCTGATGCTCAAGCCGCCGGTCGATCCGCTCAACGACATCACGCCGATTGCCCGCATCGGCGGCAGCGGCGGCAACATGATCGTGGTCAACCCCGAGTTGCCGGTCAAGAACGTCAAGGAACTGATCGAACTGGCCAAAACCCGCAAGGACCT
>CAIKZV010000202.1 GCA_903831925.1 uncultured Burkholderiales bacterium | reverse complement strand
CTCGTTGCGCCAGTCGCGACGCGCTCAGCGGCACCGGCACCAGACAGTCGAGTTGGATGCCTGGCGTGCAGCCGAGCCAGCGTGTGGCAAGCAGCTCGCCAAGCGGCCTGGCCAGATTGAGTTGACGGCCAAACTTGAGTGCAGTGACGAGCCGATCGAGAGGGGCGGCGTAATCGGCGACCGCGATGGTCTGGTCGAAGCCGGGTGAGGCAGTCGAACACGGGCAGGCCTGGCGATCGGCACCGGCGCAGGCGGGAAGACCGCAGCGCGCGCATCGCAGGCGGTTTGCGCCGGGCATTGCCAGCAGGCAGGCCATGCAGACCCCCGGAAACGCGCCAGGCGCGAGCGTCTGGTCGCACAGGGCGCAGCCGCGCGGAGCGAGATGGTCAAACCAGGCGCCGAACCTGCGTCGAACCGGCTTGAGCAGCCCTGCAACATGCGTGTTCCCATGCACTGAGCCTACCGCACCCGCCGGTATACTGGCCCTGCGATGCCTGAGCCTTCCGACCTAGACCGTTTGGCCATCCGCCGTCAGTTCGACCGGCGGACCGAGTCTCCGGGGCGGGCTGACTTCCTGATTCGCGAAGTCGAGCGGCGCATGATCGAGCGGCTCGATCTGGTCCGTCTGACACCGTCGCGGGTGCTCGATGTCGGTTGCGGTCTGGGTGATGGGGTACGTCGCTTGCGCGTGCGCTGGCCGCAGGCCGAGGTGATCGGGCTCGACCTGTCCCCGCTGCGCATTGACCGGGCGATCCGGCTCGACCGTCCCGCCCGCCAGTCCTGGACCCAGTCGCTGCTTCAGCGTTTTGGCGGCCGAGGCCAGCGTGAGCCCGGCGCCGCGGCGCCCTCGGCGCCCTCAGCCCCACTGGGCCGCTATCTGGTGGGAGACGCTCATCAACTTCCCTTCGAGGCCAGCAGCGTCGACTTGCTGTGGTCGAATCTTGCCTTTCACTGGTTCGATGACGTGCCGGCAGCGATCGAGCAGTGGTACCGGGTGATTCGCCCTGACGGGCTGCTGATGTTCAGTGCATTGGGCGTCGATACCCTGCACGAGCTGCGCCAGGCCGGACTGGCGATGCAGTCGCTGCCCGATCTTCACGATATTGGCGATGCCCTGGTGCAAGCCGGCTTTGCCGAGCCGGTGATGGACGCCCAGCGGCTGACAGTGACCTGGACCGATCCGGCGACCATGCTTGCCGAATTGCGCGGACTCGGCGGCGATGCCCGGCGTGGGCGCGCCAGGGGCCTGGCGACACCGGGGCGTCGTGATGCGGCGCTTCAGGCTGCGACTGCCCGACTGCGCGGCCAGGACCCGCGCGACCCCTTGTCGATCACCTTTGAAGTGATCTATGGCCATGCCTGGTGCGGCCCGAAAAAGCGCCTGCCCGACGGTTATTCACCGATCGATTTCTTCCCTCGCCAGGCTCGGTGAAGCAATAAGGGGGCGCGGCGACGGCTCGGGCCGGACCGCCGGCTTGCTGGGCCCCCGCCCGCCCGCCTATAATGCCGCGGTGCAGTAAAGGTCAGGCAACAGAGGTTCGTGCCGATGCAGCGTCCCTGGGTTCATGTGGTATCTGCAAACCGGCAGGAATGGCTCAGCAAGCGGAATTGCTCGCTTGCGCCGAGGCAACTGGCATTGATCTTTGCTTCGCTGGCGGCAGCATCTCTGGGAATAGCGGTGGTGTTTGCCGCGTTTGGCGCCTGGATGGTTCTGCCCTTTGCCGGTATCGAGGTGCTGGCACTTGGCACCGCTTTCGTGGTCTATGCGCGGCATGCCGCCGACTACGAACGAATTGTCTTGAGCCGAGACTGTCTTCTGGTCGAGACCAGTCGGGCAGAACGAGTAAGTCAGGAAAAGTGCGCCCCGGCGTGGATTCGAGTGGAATACAACGGTGCCAGGCAGGAGCTGATCGGCCTGGTGACTTCTGGACAGCGTATCGAGGTCGGGCGCTTTGTGCCCGAGTCCGAACGGACCGACCTCGCGATGCAGCTGCGCTCGCAGTTGCAGGGATTGAGATGTTGATTCTTGGTGAGACCATGCAACGGCAACGAAACAGTTTTTTCCAGCAGTGCCTCCTGGCCCTGACCGGCGCGTTGATGTCGGGCACCGCCCTGGCGGTCGACGACATGCCCGGCGGCCCGAATGTCCTGCAGACCAACCTGCGTCCGGGCGTCACCCGGATCGCCGCCGACCAGTACTGGATCCACAACTTCCTGCTGGTTGTCTGTCTGATCATTTTTGTCGCGGTGTTTGCCGTGATGTTCTATTCGATCTGGGCGCACCGGAAGTCGCGCGGCGCCAAGCCGGCCGATTTTCATGAGAGCACTGCGGTCGAGATCGCCTGGACCATCATTCCTTTCCTGATCGTGATCGGCCTGGCGATTCCGGCGACCCGCATGGTTATCGAGCAGAAAGACACCTCGCAGGCCGATCTCACCATCAAGGCGGTCGGCTATCAGTGGAAGTGGGGCTATGAATACCTTCGGGGCGATGCCGCCGGGGTGACCCTGCTGTCGACCCTGACCACGCCGCTGTCCCAGATGGATGGCAGTGAGCCGATGTCCGAGACCTACCTGATGGAAGTCGACCAGCCGCTGGTGGTGCCGGTCAATCAGAAGATCCGGATGGTGGTCACCGCGTCCGACGTGATCCATGCCTGGATGGTGCCGGCCTTCGGCGTCAAGCAGGATGCGATTCCCGGCTTTGTTCGCGACACCTGGTTCCGCGCCGAGAAGGTGGGCACCTATCGCGGCAACTGTGCCGAACTCTGCGGCAAGAACCACTCGCAGATGCCGATCGTGGTTGAGGTCAAGAGCCATGAAGACTTCGTGAAGTGGGCGGCGGCCAAGAAGCAGGAAATGATGGCCCAGGCCGACGACGCCACCAAGGAGTGGTCGCTTGCCGAACTCACCGAGCGCGGCCACAAGGTCTTCACCGCCAACTGCGCGGCTTGCCACCAGGCAACCGGCAAGGGCGTGCCAGGGGCCTTCCCGGCGCTCGACGGCTCGAAGGTCGTGCTTGGCAAGTCTGATGACCAGATCGCGCTGCTGCTCAAGGGCAAACAGGGCACGGCGATGGCCTCCTTCAAGCAGTTGTCCGATGTGGAACTGGCGGCAGTCGCGACCTATACCCGCAATGCCTGGAGCAACAAGGCTGAAGACAATATCGTTCAGCCCAAGGAATTCACCGAAGCCCGCAAATAAGCAGGCTTTCATGGGGCGCCGCTTTCGGGCGGCACCGAATCTTTCAGCGAATCCGGCATCACCGATCAGGATCAGGAGCAGTCGATGAGCGCAGTACTGGACCATCCCGCAGGCCATCATGACCATGCACACGACCATCCCCATGGCTGGCGTCGCTGGGTTTATGCCACCAATCACAAGGACATCGGTACGCTGTACCTGTGGTTCAGCTTCATCATGCTGCT
>CAIKZV010000201.1 GCA_903831925.1 uncultured Burkholderiales bacterium | reverse complement strand
TCTGCGGAGCGGATCTTGTACTCCTCAGGCGTTTCATCGATCTTTTTATGTACCTTCTTGGCCTTTTCAAACTCTTCATGGAAGTTGCCACGAAGCATGTTATCAAGTATCTCCTTATTCATCGTTGGGAATGAGGTCATCAGAAAGTCGTCCTGAACGCTGGTGATCACCTCGAGCGCCGAGCGCTTGCGTGGTGTGCGCTCTATGCGGTGGTAAGCGAGCAGCACCTCGGCCATCTCGGCGGAGGGGCGACGAACACGGCTTTCGAGGTAGTCGGCCATGATCGCTTCGCGCGTCACGCCCACCGCGGCCAGCAGCATGGCGCACACGAAACCGGTGCGGTCCTTGCCGGCGGTGCAATGGACCAGCAGCGGTGTGTCGCGGGTCTGAGCAGTACAGGCATGGGTGATCGCCGCGCTGACCGCCGGCGCCAGCGCGGTCGGCATCCGGGCATAGGTGTCGATCATCCACAGACGCGCGCGCTCGGCATCGAAGCTCGGGTCGTTGAGCGAGTCGTGCCAGCCGCCGGCGCGTACAGCCTGCAGCTCTGGGGCCGAGTCGAAGACCTGTACCACCGATGCCATATCGTGAGGCCAGCGGTTTGGCGACATCTCGCGTTCATCCTCGCGTCGCAAGTCGAGCACGGTGTCGATGCGCAGGGCGCGCAGTCGGGCGAGGTCTTCGTCGCTCAGGCGATGCAGGGCATCGGATCGAAACAGCCGCAGACGCTTCAGTCGGCGCCCGCCGGTGGCGGGCAGTGCGTCGATGGCCCGAAAGTTGGGCGCGCCCTGAAGACGGTCAGGGCGATCGGCGTGATCGGGGCGATCCGGATCCCCGGTGGGCGAGGAGGCGATGGTGTTCATGGACGCAGTATCGCATCCGAGGATGACGGTCTTGATGATCGGGCCGACCAAGCCAGGCACCAAGATGGGCTCGCAACGACCCCGCTCGCGGTCAGCCCTCAGCCGTCGATCTCGCCGGTCGTTGTGGTCTGCAGCTCGGGCGCGAGCCGCGCCAGGCCGTCATCGATCAGGGCATGCAGCGCGGCCACCGTAGCCGTGCCGAGCCGATCGTTGAGCGCAAGCTGGGCGCGCTTCCAGTGGCGCCGCGCCTCGGCGTATTTGGCGCGACCCGAAGGTGTTGCGATGATGATGCGGCTGCGGGCGTCGTCGCCTGGCCCCTGGATCACCCAGCCCATCTCGATCAGCGGCCGCAGGTTGCGGGTGAGGGTGGAGGCGTCCAGACCCATCTGCCTGGCGAGCGCCTGCGGCTGCAGGGGGCCGAGCTTGACCACGTGCGAGAGCAGCGAAAACTGCGTGCCTTTGAGGCCGGCGCGGGCAAGCTCGGCATCGTAGTGGCGAGACACCGTTCGCAACAACTGTCGCAGTTTGAAGTTGGTGCAGCCTTGCGGCTGGACATCGGTGGTGGTCATGTGTAGATTGTATCGGTAATGGTTGCATATGCAACTGTTGCATATGCAATCATCATCGTCCGGCCATCCGACAGTTCCCTCTTAGACTGTCCCCTCTCCGACTGTTCCCTCTCAGACTGTTCCCGCCATGTCTCTCACCACCGGTCCGATCCTGCCCACCCTGCTGCGCCTGGCGGTGCCGAATGTCATCGCCATGGTGATGTCGGTGATCGTCGGCATCGCCGAGACCCGCTATGTCGGCGTGCTCGGCACGGTGCCACTGGCCGCGATGGCGCTGGTCTTTCCGCTGGCAACTCTGGTGCAGATGATGTCGGCAGGCGCCATGGGCGGTGGGGTGTCATCGGCGGTCAGTCGGGCGCTGGGCGCATCTGACCTGCCGCGGGCCCGAACCCTGGCGATGCATGCCGCGGTCATCGGTCTGGTGGCCGGCCTGGCCACCACCATTCTTTTTCTGGCTTTCGGTCGCAGCATCTTTGCTTTGCTCGGTGGCAAGGGTGAAGTGCTCGAGCAGGCGGTGGCCTATGCGAATGTGCTGTTTCTGGGGGCCTGGCTGACCTGGCTGGTCAACACCCTTTCGTCGATCATTCGCGGCACCGGCGACATGCGCGTGCCCTCGGTGTCGCTGCTGGTGCTGTCGCTCATCCAGATCGCGCTCGGTGGCACGCTCGGACTGGGACTTGGCCCGGTGCCGCGCTTCGGCATGGCGGGTGTCGCCATGGGCCAGCTGATTGCCTCGACGCTGGTGGCCGCATTTCTGTGGTGGTGGCTGAGCTCGGGCCGGGCCCGCCTGCGCCTGCAATGGTCGGGTTTTTCGCTGCGTCGCGACATGTTCGTCGACATCCTCAAGGTGGGTGCACTCGCCTGTCTGTCGCCGGTGCAGTCGGTCATGACCGTGCTGATCTTCACCGCCCTGATCGCGCCACTGGGCGTGGCCCCGCTGGCCGGCTACAGCATCGGTCAGCGACTCGAGTTCCTGCTGGTCCCGATAGCCTTTGGCATCGGCGTGGCCTCGGTCCCGATGGTCGGCATGGCGGTCGGTGCCGGCGACATCGCCCGGGCGCGCCGGGTCGCCTGGACGGCGGCCGCGGTGTCGGGCCTCAATCTGAGTGTGGTCGGACTGATCGTGTGGCTCTTCCCCGATCTCTGGGCGGGCCTCTTCACCACCGACCCGGTGGTGCTCGACAACGCACGGCAATACCTGCACTGGGCTGGTCCCGCGTTTGGCCTCTTCGGTGTCGGGCTCACGCTCTATTTCGCCTCCCAGGGGTCCGGGCGCGTCCTCGGCCCGGTGCTGTCGGCCAGCGTGAGGCTGGCGCTGGTGGCGGTCGGCGGACTCTGGCTGACATCGCATCAGGCGTCGGCCTGGCATTACTTCGCGCTGGTTGGACTGGCGATGGCGGTCTATGGTCTGTCGACCGCGCTGTCGGTACGTCTGACCCGCTGGGGGCCGAAGACGCCGGACCGCTGAACCCGGACCGTCAGGCTTGTCACCGAGCGCGTACGATGCCGACTTCGCTCACGCAGTGGCGCTGACCACCGACTCCCCATGGCATTGCGCGCTTCGGTCTACAAGGCCGACCTCACGGTTTCCGATCTCGACCGCGGCCATTACGGCACGCATGCCCTGACGATCGCGCGCCATCCCTCCGAGACCGAGGAGCGGATGATGATCCGCCTGCTTGCCTGGGCGCTCAATGCCGACGAGGCGCTCGAATTCGGACGCGGTCTGTCGGCCGAAGACGAGCCCGACCTGGTGCTGCGTGATCTGACCGGCTCGGTACAGCTGTCGGTGCTGGTCGGTCTGCCCGACGAAAAGTGGGTGCGCAAGGCGGCGGGGCGATCGGCCAGGGTCGTGGTCATGGCGTATGGCGGACACAAGGCCCGACAGTGGTGGGACGACCAGGGCCCGGCGCTTGCGCGTCATGCCAATCTGGTTGTGCTGTCGATTCCACCCGAGGCCGGCGCCGACCTTGCCGCGATGGCCGCCCGCCAGATGCAGGTCAGCATCACCATCCAGGAAGGCCAGATCTGGGCCGATGCCGGCGATCGCTCGGTGTCCTTCGAGCCGGTCATGCTGCAGGGCGATACGACGAATTGAGCGATCGACCCGAGTGGCGTCGATCTGAGTGGCGTCGACCTGAGGGCGATCGACTGAGCGCGTCTCAGCTCAGCGCCAGTTCGCGATAGCCCCCCGCTGCCACCGCATCGGCGCGTGCCCGATATTCCGGGCCGGGGCCGCTGTAGCGGGCCAGCACGCGCTCTGATTTGCCGGCCACATTGCGGTTCACGCCGGTCATCCAGGAGTTCACTTCGTTCGAGAGGAGCCCGACCGCGCTGGCCCTGACCACCTCCATCCAGGCCTCGACGCTTTCGGGGCGCGCGTCCACCCGGGTATGACCCTGGGCTTTCATGTGCCCGAGCAGACGGGCAACCCACTCGACATTGAATTCGATGCTGCGAGGAATATTGCCGAGCGCACCCAATGGGCCCATGACCATCAGCAGGTTCGGAAACCCGGCGTTCTGGATGCCGTAGAAGGTCTTTGCGCCGCCGGTCCAGTCGTCCTTCAGGCGACGACCGTCAATGCCGCGAATATCCATCGCGTCATAGGCGCCGGTGAGCGCATCGAAGCCGGTCGCATAGATGATCATGTCGAACTCGCGTTCACCGGCGGTGGTGCGGATGCCGGCGGGCGTGACGCGCTCGATCGGAGTCTCGTTCAGATCGACCAGCTCGACATTAGGCTGGTTGTAGACCTCGTAGTAACGGGTCTCCAGCGGCAGGCGTCGGGTGCCGAAGCCGTGGTTTTTCGGGATGAGTT
>CAIKZV010000200.1 GCA_903831925.1 uncultured Burkholderiales bacterium | reverse complement strand
CGTCATCGAAGGCCGGCGCGATCACCACTTCGACGAACTGCTTGGCGACAAGCGCCGCGGTCGGACCATCGATCGGATGGTTGAAGGCGATGATGCCTCCAAAAGCCGAGGTCGGATCGATTGCAAGCGCCGTGCCGTAAGCCTCGAGCGTGTCGGCACCCACTGCCACGCCGCAGGGGTTGGCATGCTTGACGATCACGCAGGCCACCGACTCGAAGGTCTTGGCGCATTCCCAGGCGGCATCGGCATCGGCCACGTTGTTGTAGGACAGTTCCTTGCCCTGCAACTGGCGATAGTTGGCGAGCGCGCCGGCGCTCGGGTCGCGGTCGCGGTAGAAGGCGGCGCTCTGGTGCGGATTTTCGCCATAGCGCATCGGCTGCAGGCGCTCGAACTGCAGGGTGAGCGTCTGCGGGTAGGGATCGTGCGAGCCGTCTGCCCGGATGCCGCCGAGGTAGTTGGCGATCGCGCCGTCGTATTGGGCGGTATGCGCGAAGACCTTGCGGGCCAGCTCGAACCGCATCGCATCGCTCACGGCACCGTGATCGTGGATCTCGGCGAGCACCTGCCGATAATCCGCCGGATCGACCACCACCGCCACGCCGCCGTGGTTCTTGGCCGCCGCCCGAAGCATGGCCGGCCCGCCGATATCGATGTTCTCGATCGCATCGGTCAGGGTGCAATCAAGGCGCGAGACGGTCTGGGCGAAGGGATAGAGATTGACCACCAGCAGGTCGATCGTGCCGATGCCGTGATGGGCGAGCGCCTGCATGTGCTCGGGCAGATCGCGGCGCGCGAGCAGCCCGCCGTGCACCTTGGGATGCAGGGTCTTGACCCGGCCGTCGAGCATTTCGGGAAAGCCGGTGTAGTCGGAGACCTCGGTGACCGCGAGACCTGCGTCGCGCAGCAGCTTGGCGGTGCCACCGGTCGAGAGCAGGCCAACGCCAAGGGCGGTCAGCTGGGTTGCCAGTTCGACGACGCCGGTCTTGTCCGAAACGCTGATCAGGGCCTGCTTGATGGGATGCATGGTGTCCTCGTGGCGGTCTGCTCAGAGCATCCCGTAGAACTGCAGCTTCTTGCGAAGCGTGTTGCGGTTGATGCCGAGCATCATGCTGGCACGCAGCTGGTTGCCCTGCGCCTGCTTCATCACGACTTCGAGCATCGGGCGCTCGACGGCTGACAGCACCATGTCATAGATGGCGCTCGGGCGCGACCCTTCGAGGTCGGCAAAGTACTTCTCGAGGCTGCGGGTAACCGCCTCGTCAATGGAATTCGACTTCGTCGTGTGCATGGTCAAGAAAGTCATCGAGCAGCGCGAGCTGCGTCGTCGGGCATTCGGCCCGGTTGATTTCATCGCGCAGCCGAAGGGCGGCAGCGGGCTTGGGGGCAAAGCCGGTCTCACCATGCGCCGGCTGGCTGAACCATCCGTCGATGTACCAGCCGATGTGTTTTCGGGCGATTCGCGGCCCTGCATAGTCGCCATAGAAGGCGAAGTGATCGACCAGATGATCGCGAAGCACGCGGCGGATTTCGTCGAGCGAGGGCGCCGCCAGCAGTTCGCCGGTGCGAAGAAAGTGATCGACTTCGCGAAAGATCCACGGGCGACCCTGGGCGGCGCGACCGATCATGATGGCGTCGGCGCCGGTACGGGCCAGCACGAAGGCCGCCTTGGCCGCCGAATCGATGTCGCCATTGGCCACCACCGGCACCCGCACCGCCTGCTTGACCAGCGCGATGGTGTCGTACTCGGCCTGGCCACCGAAGGCGCAGGCGCGACTGCGGCCATGAACCGCGATCATCGCCGCCCCCGCCGATTCGAGCGCGCGTGCAAGCGTCACTGCATTGCGCTGCGCAAGCGACGGCCCGGTGCGCATCTTGACGGTCACCGGCACATCGACGGCAGCGACCACGGCTTCGACGATCTGCAGGGCCAGTGACTCATTGGCCATCAGCGCCGAGCCGGCCGCGACATCGCAGACCTTTTTGGCCGGGCAGCCCATGTTGATATCGATGATCTGCGCGCCGCGATCGACATTGAATCGGGCGGCCTGCGCCATCATGGCCGGATCGGCACCGGCGATCTGCACCGCCACCGGCGCGGCCTCGCCATCATGGTTCAGCCGGCGCGATGTCTTGACCGAGGCCCACAGCCTCGGGTTGGAGGCCGCCATCTCGGAGACCGCATAGCCCGCGCCCAGCTGCCGGCACAGCCGCCGGAACGGGCGGTCTGTGACGCCGGCCATGGGCGCGACGAAGACGTTATTGGGCAGCCGATAGGGGCCGAGTTGCATGGGTCGCGGGATGCAGGCGGCGAGTGATCTGCGCCGACCGCAGGCAGTGAGGGCAAGAGCGGGGAGCGGATTCTAACGAAAATCGCCCTGCACAAAAAGTCGGCAGATCAAAACTGATCAGCGGCGCCCGAACATCAGCTGGCGCGCAAGCGGTGCGCGCAGTGCCGACAGCATGTCGAGGGCGCCTAAAACACCCGATTGCACCGGGCGGATGAGCGGCCAGGTGAAGCTTTCGGCCATCAGGTCGGTCAGACCGATGGTGAGCGAGCGATCGGCCCGTCGCCGGCGTTCGAAGGCCTGCAGCGCGTCGCGCACACCACGTGCGGCACGATGATTGCGGGTTTGGGAAAGCGTGTCGGCCAGTTCGAAGGCATCGCGCAGTCCGAGGTTCAGGCCCTGGCCGGCGACCGGATGCAGCGATTGCGCCGCGTTGCCGATCCAGACCGCGTCGGGCGTCGCGATCTTGCGCCGTGCGCGTCGCATCAGAGGGGCCAGGGCAAGCGGGCCGCAGATCTCGAGCGGCCCGAGCAGATCGCCGGCACGCTTTTGCAGTTCGGCCGACAGGTGTGCCGGCTCGAGGGCGCGGCGCGCCTCACAGGCATCGGCCTGGTCGCACCACACCATCGCCCAGCGACGCGACTGCGGCAAGGGCAGCAGGGCGAGCGGGCCGTTATCGCCGAATCGCTCGAAGGCGGTATTCAGATGTTCGTTGCCGGCCTGGGGCGCGGCGACCTCGCCGAGCAGCGCCGATTGGTCGAATTCGCGCACCCGGGCGTCCTCACCGGCATCGCCCTCGGCATGGATGGTGAGCTCGATGCGCCCGGCGTCCTCAGGATCGTCCGGCCCGCTTGCCCAGTGGTGCTGTGCGGCGGCCTGGCGCAGCGAATCGAGCAGCGCGCCATAGCGCATCACCTGTCCGAGTGCCGGTACGCCCAATTCGTCGGCGACGATCCGGGTGCGGCCCAGATGCCCGGACATCGAGACCTCGACGCGCCCGATCCGGCCGGCCGCAGGCAGCGTCGCGATGCGCCCGAGCAGCTGGCAGCTGCCGTACGAGACCGCCAGCACGCGGGCGGCCAGACCTGCAGGGATCGGCTGGGACGGCACCGGCAGCGGATCGAGCGCAATCGTGCTCGAGGGGACACCACGACGAATCAGAAAGAGCGCGCAGGCCAGCCCGACCGGTCCGGCACCCTTGATCCGCCACAATGTTTCGCTCATGCTGCCCGCATCAGCGCTTCAATGTCGGCTGCCGTCTTGGGCACGTCGCCGGTGATGATCTCGCAGCCCGACTCGGTCACCAGCGCATCGTCTTCGATGCGGATGCCGATGTCGTGATAAGCCGCCGGTACGTCGGCGGCAGCGCGCACATAGATGCCCGGCTCGACGGTGAGCACCATGCCAGCGCGCAGCACACGCCAGGGCTTTTCGCGGCCGGGCTGCGCGGCTTCGCCGGGTTCGCGATAGCCGCCGCAGTCATGGACATCCATGCCGAGCCAGTGGCCGGTGCGGTGCATGTAAAAGCGCCGGTAGCTGCCGCTTTCGATGGCGCCGTCGAGCGATCCGCTGATCAGGCCACAATCGATCATGCCCTGGGCAAGCACCCTGACCGCGGCGTCGTGCGGATCGATGAATCGCATGCCCGGCCGGGTCGCGGCAATCGCGGCCGCCTGGGAGTCGAGCACGATGTCGTAGAGCGCGCGCTGCGGACCGCTGAAGCGGCCGTTGACCGGAAAGGTGCGGGTGATGTCGGAGGCATAGCCGTCGAGCTCGCAGCCGGCGTCGATCAGCAGCAGATCGCCATCGCGCAGGGCATCGGCATTGTCGCGATAGTGGAGCACGCAGGCGTTGCGACCGCCCGCCACGATCGATCCGTAAGCCGGAAATTGCGATCCCTGGCGCCTGAATTCATGCAGCAGTTCGGCTTCGATCTCGTACTCGCGACGCCCCGGCGCCGTGGCCTGCATGGCTCGCACATGGGCCTGTGCCGAGATTCGTGCAGCGCGCTGCATCAGGTCGATTTCGGCAGCGTCCTTGATGAGCCGCATTTCGTCGAGCAGGGCGTTGAGATCGTAGGCGGTGGCCGGCGCGTTCACGCCGGCGCGGGCCTGCGCGCGGACCGCACCAAGCCACTGCTGCACGCGGGCATCAATCTCTGGGCGTTCGGCGAGCGCGTAAAAGAGTGCCGGCTGATCGGCCAGCAGATGCGCCATTTGCGCATCGATGCTGTCGATCGGAAACGCGCTGTCAAAGCCGAAGCGTTCGGCGGCGGCATCCGGACCAAAACGAAAACCGTCCCAGATTTCGCGCTCCTCATGCTTTTCGCGGCAAAAGAGGATCGATCGGCTCGAGGTGGCGTCAGCCACGATGACCACGACCGCTTCGGGTTCGGGAAATCCGCTCAGGTAATGGAAGTAACTGTCCGAGCGGTAGGGATAGTGAGCATCGCGATTGCGGATCACTTCGGGCGCTGTGGCGACGACGGCCACGCCGCCGCCACGGGCGCGCATCAGGTCGGCCAGCTTCAGGCGTCGGGACAGGTAGGGTTGCATGATGGCCTCAGGGTTTGTCGGGTGCTCGGGACGGAGCATCGGGATTCGTCAATTGTGCATCGAGTCGTGCAAGTCGCTGCGGTGTACCCACGTCGGTCCAGCGGCCGTCATGCCGTTCGGCACCCGCACGACCCTGAGCGGCAGCCTGTCGCAGCAGCGGCGCGAGCGGTGCGCGGCTGCCGCTTGCCACGCTTGCGAAGAGTTGGGGGTGATAAATGCCGATGCCCGAGAAGGTCAGGCGCGGTGCGTCGGCGTCGGCGAGTGTCGCCCCGGCATCCAGACCCCCATCATGTCGGCCCCCGTCAAGCCGGCCCCCGTCCAGCAGGAAATCGCCCTTGGGGTGATGCTCGGGGTTGTCGACCAGCACACACCACGCAAGCCAGCCGAGCGCGGTGAGCTGGTCGCCGATCGTGCGCGCCCGCGCCGGATTCCAGTCGCACCAGATATCGCCGTTGATGACCAGAAACGGATCGTCACCCAGCATCGGCAGCGCCTGGGCGATGCCCCCTGCAGTCTCGAGTGCCTGCGCCTCGGGCGAATAGCGGATCGACACGCCCCAGCTCGAGCCATCGCCAAGCGTGCGCTCGATCTGCTCGCCCAGCCAGGCATGGTTGATCACGACCTCGCGAAAACCGGCGTCAGCCAGTCTGCGAAGATGCCAGCCGATCAGCGGCAGGCCGCCTGCCGGCAGCAGCGGCTTCGGGCAGACATCGGTCAGGGGGCGCATTCTTTCGCCGCGGCCGGCGGCCAGAATCATGGTGCGCATAAGGAGCCTGACCGATCTCTCAGGGCGTTCAGAAGGTATGGCCGATGCGCTGGCTGCGACCCTCGATGCGGTCGATCAGCCGCGACAGCGGCGCGAGCGTCACATAGCGCGCGGCCACATCCTGCACATAGCGAAGGACCAGGGGCAGATCGGCGAGATAGCGATCCTTGCCGTCACGATGGCTGAGCCTGGCAAAGATGCCCAGCACTTTCAGGTGACGCTGCAGGCCCATCCATTCGAAGTCGCGATAGAAGTCGCCGAAGTCGGCGCGCACTGGCAGACCGGCCTTGCGCGCCCGCTCCCAGTAGCGCACCGCCCAGTCGATGGTCTG
>CAIKZV010000199.1 GCA_903831925.1 uncultured Burkholderiales bacterium | reverse complement strand
CGCGCTTCGTCTGATCGCCCGATCGTCCCCGGACGGCAATCTGCGACCGGCCGACGTCCCGCTTCCGAGGGCCAGGGTGTCGCCGGCTCAGCCCGGCGCGCGCCCCGCGGGCAGCCACAATTCAAGGGCGACTCGCTGCGCATCACTGAGGCTCGCCACGTCAATCCCTTCGGCGCGCTCCCAGATCAGCCGTCCATACAGGCCGCCCAAGGTCGCCACCTCGCGCGTGAGCGAGCCTTCTGCCCCCCTCGCCGGTTGGGCGGCGCGCGCCCGGTTGATGGCGGATTCGAGATCTCCGATGCTGATCCAGCTGCTCATGGCGAGTCGACGGCTAAGCCAAATCAAAAAGGGGGACTGAACGCTAGCACACCGGCGGGTGGCAATTTGACGACGCTCACCCCCTCAGGTATTCCTTTCGCGATTTGCGACCGTTAATCTGACTGTAATGATGACGTTCGAAAGCTCCTCCCTGAATCAGCCTGCCGGTGAAACGCTCGCCGAGCCGTTTTCGCCGGTCGCCGAACTGGTGGAAGCCGACTGGGTGTTCGGTTATGGATCGCTGATCTGGAATCCGGGTTTCGACTTCTCGGAAGCGCGGCTCGGTCGGGTTCACGGCTATCACCGCGCCTTCTGCATCCGCTCGACCAGCTACCGCGGCACACCCGAGCAGCCCGGTGTCGTGCTCGGACTCGACCGCGGCGGATCCTGCATCGGCATGGCTTTCCGGCTCAAACCCGAGTCGCGCCGCCGGGCGATCGAAGCGCTCTACGAACGCGAGATGACCGGCGGCGTCTATGTCCCCCGCGTACTGAGCGTGTCGGTCAGAGGCGCTCAGCAGGTGCGGGCGCTCACATTCACGGCGAATCAACGCAGCCCCTCGTATGAGCAGCTGACCGAAAGCGAGATCGTGCGGCGACTGTCGTCCTGCTGCGGCCAGCGCGGCCTGAACCGCGACTACGCGCTGCTCACCTTGCGCAGCCTCGCCGAGCACGGCGTCCAGTGCTCGCACCTCGGCCGTCTGAGCGTCGAGCTCGAAGCAGTCCCTTGCAGCAGCGCTCTCGAGGCCAAGCCGCTCTGACGGGTCGGCTGCCGACCCGTCGTCATGCCTGAATCGACCGCGCCGGTCCTTGAGCGGCCCGCCGGCCCGAGCCCTTCCCTGGCAAAGGTGCTCGCCGACATCGGCCCGGGCTATGCGGTCAACGGGCTGGTCGGTTTCATCTTTGCGGCGACCGGTCCGGTGGCGATCGTGCTGGCCTCCGGCTCGCAGGGCGGACTGGGCCAGGCCGAGCTGGCATCGTGGCTCTTCGGCGCCTTCTTCCTCAACGGTCTGGTCACGATTGCACTGAGCTGGCGCTTTCGCACGCCGCTGGTGATCTTCTGGACCATTCCCGGAACCGTTCTGGTTGGCCAGGCGCTGCTGCATACCCCCCATGCCGAGGTCATCGGCGCCTTTGTCGCCACCGGCCTCTTCGTGACGGTGCTCGGGCTGTCGGGATGGATGCGCCGCGCCCAGGCACTGCTGCCGATGCCGATCGTGATGGCCATGGTGGCTGGCGTCTTTCTGCGTTTCGGTCTGGATCTGGTCCGCGCAGTGCACCATGACCCGGCGGTCGCCGGGCCGATGGTGCTGGCCTTCGTGCTGCTGAGTGCCCTGCCGCGGCTGGCCCGCTGGTTGCCGCCGATAATCGGAGCGCTGCTGATCGGCGCGATCGCGGTCGCGATCACCCATCCGATCGACTGGTCTGCGGCTTCGAGCCTGTCGATCGTGGCGCCGCGGATCAACCTGCCGGTCTTTTCCTGGCGGGCCTGCCTCGAACTGGTGGTGCCGCTGGCAGTCACCGTCCTGGTGGTTCAGAACGCTCAGGGCTATGCCGTCCTCAAGACGACCGGCCATGACGCGCCGGTGAACTGGGTGACGCTCGCCTGCGGCCTGACCTCGATCGTGAGCGCCTTTGTCGGCACGGTCTCGAGCTGCCTGACCGGTCCGACCAACGCGCTCGTCTCGTCCTCGGGCACACCGGGGCGCCATTACACCGGCGCGATCGTGGTCGGCCTCCTGGCGCTCGCCTTCGGGCTTTTCGCAGGCACTGCGACCAGCCTGATGCTGGCCGCGCCCAAGGCCTACATCGGCGCGCTCGCGGGGCTGGCGATGCTCAAAGTCCTGCAGTCGGCCTTTGCCAGCGCCTTTCGCGACCGCTTTGCGCTCGGCGCGCTGGTCACCTTTCTGGTCACGGTGGCCGACCTGCCGATCCTGAACATCGGCGCGCCGTTCTGGGGGCTGATGCTTGGCCTGGCGGTCGCCTGGCTCCTCGAGCGACCCGACTTCCGCATCCGGCAAGGTCCAGGCGCGAATTGACCCGCTTCAACAGGGCTCGCAGGCTTGTACGGTAGAGTGGCGGCGCCGCGCAAGCCCACCAGAGCGACCCCCATGTCCGATCAGCCCTCCCAATCGGTTCCGCACGACACGACCGCCGCCGTCACGCCCGGCAAAGCCGCCTCGCTTCGCCAGGACTTCGACCTGACGCGATCGGTGCTGGCGATCGTCGCGCTGACTGCACTGATCGGCGGCAGCCTCTGGGTCCTGAGCCCCTTCATCCCGGCGCTGATCTGGGCAGTCACGATCGTGGTGACCACCTGGCCGCTGATGACCAGGGTCGAGAAAATGCTGTGGGGTCGCCGCGGACTGGCGGTCGCCGTGATGACACTCGCCCTGCTGCTGCTGTTTTTCGTGCCGCTCACGCTGGCGATCATGACCGTGCTCAACAACGTCGACACCATCAGCGACTGGATCAAGCTTGCCTCGAATCTCAAGGGCAGCGAGCCGCCGTCCTGGCTGGTGTCCTTGCCGGTGGTCGGGGCTCGCGTCGCCAGTTTCTGGGCCGACCTGGTCGAGCATGGCGCAGAGCCTCTGCTCGGCAAGTTCATGCCCTATGTCGGGACCTTTGCCGGACGCGTCCTCAAGGAAGCCGGCCTGATCGGCTCGATCGGCGTGCAGTTTCTGCTGAGTGTGCTGCTGTGCGCGGTGCTCTATGCCTATGGCGAGGACGGCGCTCGTGCCGTGCTGCGATTTGCCCGTCGACTTGCCGGTGATCAGGGCGTGCGCATGACACGGCTTGCGGCGGCCTCGGTGCGCGGCGTCGCGCTCGGCGTGGTGGTCACCGCGATCGTCCAGTCGGTGCTCGCCGGGCTCGGTCTGGCGCTGGTCGGTGTGCCGGCGGTGGCGCTGCTCACCGCGCTGATGTTCCTGCTGGCGCTCGCGCAGATCGGCGTGATCCCGGTGCTGCTGCCCGCCGTCTTCTGGCTCTACTGGAGCGACCAGATCGGCTGGGCCATCGGGCTGCTGATCTGGACGGTGGTGGTCTCGACCATGGACAACGTCATGCGCCCCTGGCTGATCAAGAAAGGGGCCGATCTGCCCTTCCTGCTGATCTTCGTCGGGGTGGTCGGCGGGCTGATTGCGTTCGGGCTGATCGGCATCTTCGTCGGGCCGGTCGTGCTCGCGGTGACCTACACCCTCTTCGATGCCTGGACCGCAGATCACCCTGCGCCGCCGCTCGATCACTGAGCACTGTTCGCTGCGAATTGATTACCGAGTACTGGCGTCAGACTGCCGATTGCCGATTGCCGATTGCCAGGAGTCGAGCCCGGCCGCCAGCCGCCGCTAAGCCTGCGACACGCCCGCGAGTGCCGCCCGAATCGCCTGTGCAGCGCGGGTCGAGGCCACGATCGACAGTTTCATCGTCGCCCTGGTGGCGCCCACGAAGAGTTTTCTGAGGGTTCGCTCGTCCATTGATTCGAAGTCGACTTCGCTGAACACCACTGCCGGGGCAGCCTGCCCCTTGAAGCGATAGACCGACTCGACCAGCAGTTCGCCGCCGGTATAAACCGGCTGCGCCAGCAGATCGTAGCGGCCAGTGAAGCGGCGAACCGGATGCGGACCGATGGCATCGAGCGAGAGCAGCGCCGACTGCTCGCGGCCGCGAAAACTCACCACCGCGATGTCGTGACGCCGAAAGCCGGTGCCCAGGCAACTGCGGATCGCCTCCTTGGTCGCCGCCAGCATCTGCGCGGTGTCGGCATAGTCGAAGATCTCAAGCTCGGCACCGGCCAGCGGCCCGGCCGCCTCGATCTGGGCATCGGCCGGCAGGATTGCCCGCAGCAGACGCACCACCTCGCGCGGGCTGCGATAGTTGGCGCGGGCGTACAGGGTGACCCATCCCGGCAGTCGGCTTCGCTCGCGGGCGTAGAGCGACTGCATCGGGTCCTCGAGCCAGATCAGCCGCGCGTCGTCGCGGGCATGCCGCAGCACCTGATCGCGCCACGCCGGCGAGAAATCCTGGCCTTCATCGACCACCACGGTATCGAAGTGCCAGCGGTCGTCGATCGGCACGCCAGCCGCCGCCTTCTCGAGCCGCTCGAACCCGTCGGCAGCGGCGATGTCGACCGTCTTTCCGGCATCGCGAACCAGTCGCTGACACAGCGTGTGGAACGTGCACACCTCGCCGCCCGCTGGTGCCACCTCGGCGAAATGGTCGGCCAGCGGCCGGTTGTAGCAGACATAAAGGGGGCGCAGACCCCGATCGATCGCGGCGCGAAACTCGGCCAGCGCCAGCTGTGTCTTGCCGGACCCCGCCGTGCCTTCGACATGCAGCCGGTAGGGCGAGAAGTCGAGTTGACGCGCCCAGTGCGCCAGCCCGCCGGAAACCCGTGTGACCATGGCCTGCGCACGTCCGACCAGCGCACTGACATCGGTTTCGAGTTCGATCACGTCCCGAAAGAAGCGGTCGACCTGCTGCCAGGCAGACGCGGGCCGCATCACGCCGCCGGATACGCCGGAGACGCCGGGCACAGCGCCGACCGACCCGGCACCCGCCGCTCTGCCGCCGTCGACCTCAACCGACAGGATCTCGCGAATCACCGCCAGCAGCTTGTCGCGCCGGCTTGCATCGACGATGCGTTCGGCCGCGACGCCCGCGGTCTCGAGACGCCTGACGCTGAAATCCGGGCAATAGAGCAGCGCATCGACCTTCACCGCCTCGCAGCCCGGCCGGCGCGCGAGCTTGTCGCGCAACCCGGCCGCGGTGCGTGCCATCTGGACCGACACATTGCGCAGTCGACCGCGTTCGCGCCGCATCAGTCCGTCGCCCGACTCCTCCAGAAAACCGGTCTTCTGCTCGATCAGGAGCAGGTCGCCGATCCGGTTGACCACGACGAAGTCGATGTTGTCGATCACCGCGAATCCGCGCTCGATCGTCGTCCAGTGCACCGCGTGATACACCGTGAAGTCGTCGGACAGGCCGGCGGCCATCAGGGCGAGGGTCTCGTGGTGGCGCTGCGCGCTGGGCGGCAGCCCTCCGCCGGCGGCTCCCGGAGAGGCATCACTGTTGGCCAATTCGCGCCAACCGTCTGGAATGATCCGGGCCATCCCGCGATTCTAACGGGCGCCATCCCGACGAACGGCAATCTTCGCGCGACCGATGTCACACCGTGCACGGCGAGGCTGGGCGACCATGGGGCTTAGTTTTGATTGGATGACGCGGCCCGCTTCCTTGCGAACCGCAGACGGCCATGACCGGACCGCAATGACGCCCGAAGCGTTCGACAACGTGATCAGATTTCCAGACTCCCCATCGAGCCTGATTTGCGCCCATGGCGCCGGCCTCACCATCGCGCCTGGCCGCGATGGCGCACGGGAGTTGCAGCGGTGAGTCAGGTCGTCGAAAACCCCCAGCTGATCAGGCTGCCGACCTCGCAGCTGTGCGTTGGCATGTATGTCAGCAGCTTCTGCGGGTCCTGGCTGCAACACGATTTTTTCCGAACCGCTTTTCTGATCGATTCGCCCAAGATCGTTGAACGCCTGCAGGCCAGCGGCCTGGAAGCGGTCATGATCGATCCGTCGCGCGGGGTGACTCCTGCCGCCAGGCCTGCTGCGGCGCCTGTGGCCGAAGCCGCTGCTGACATGCCGGCCGAACCGGTCGCAGAGGTCATCACCGAGGCCCCGAAACAAGCAAAAGCGAAACCGCTCGCACCGCTGTCGCAAGAGATGGACAAGGCACGCGATGTCACGCGAATGGTGCGCAACACCGTCGAATCGCTGTTTCGGGATGCCCAGCTCGGCCGCAATCTTGATGCCCAGCGAATTGATACCGCCGTGCGGTCTGTCCATGAGAGTCTCGATCGCAACCCCGGTGCGCTGCTGAGCCTGGTACAAATCAAGCGCGCCGACGAATACACCTACATGCATTCGGTGGCGGTCAGCGCACTCATGGCGCAGCTTGCCAAGACGCTCGGGATGGATGAGGCCGCCCAGCATCAGGCCGCCACTGCCGGATTGCTGCACGACATCGGCAAGGTCGGCGTGCCCAACGAGATCCTGAACAAGCCGGGACGCCTCACCGAGGACGAGTTCACCGCGGTGCGCAACCATCCGCGCAACGGCTACGAGCTGCTCGCCCGCGGCGGCGAATTCGACGATGTCGCGCTCGACGTCTGCCTGCATCATCACGAACGCATCGACGGTCGCGGCTATCCCGATCGCCTCAAAGGCGATGAAATCACCCTGTTCGCCAAGATGGGCGCGATCTGCGACATCTACGATGCGATCTCGTCCAACCGTCCCTACAAGAGCGCCTGGACCCCCTTCGAGTCGCTGCGGCAGATGGCGTCATGGGGCAAGGGCCACCTGGATCACGAGATCTTTCGCGCCTTTGTCCAGTCGATCGGCG
>CAIKZV010000198.1 GCA_903831925.1 uncultured Burkholderiales bacterium | reverse complement strand
CGGCTGATCGACAGCTTCACCGCTGCGGTTGCCGCCGCCGATCCGCTGCGGATGCTCGCGGCGCATCTTCCTGATCCGCCTGCGGGCCGCACCCTGGTGGTCGGCGCGGGCAAGGCGGCGGCGTCGATGGCCCGCGCGGTCGAACTCGCCTGGCCCCATCCGCAGACCCTGTCCGGGCGAGTCATCACCCGCTACGAACACGGATTACCGACCGAACATATCGATGTGATCGAGGCCGGGCATCCGGTGCCCGACGAGGCCGGCGAGCAGGCGGCGGCATCGATCCTCGCCGATGCCGCGACGCTGAGCGCCGACGACCTGCTGCTGGTGCTGGTCTCGGGGGGTGGCTCGAGCCTGCTGTCACTTCCGGTCGACGGCATTTCGATGGGCGATCTGAAGGCGCTCACCCGGCAATTGCTGGCCAGCGGCGCGCCGATCCAGGACATGAATCTGGTTCGCAAGCATCTGTCTCGCATCCAGGGCGGGCGGCTGGCCCAGGCCACGCGTGCGCGGGTGTGCGCGCTGGTCATCTCGGATGTGGCCGGCGACGATGTGTCGGCGATCGCCTCGGGGCCTTGCGCCCCCGATCCCACGACGTATCGGCAGGCGATCGAGGTGCTGGCGCGCTGGCGCGTCGTGGCGCCCGCCAGCATCGTGGCCCATCTCGAGCGTGGTGCACGCGGCGAGGTCGACGAGACGCCCAAGCCGGGTGATCCGCTTTTTGCACGGGTCGACAATCGCCTGATTGCCACCGCGCATCGCAGCCTGGAGGCGGGCGCGCAGGTCTTCGAGCGGGCCGGCATCCGGGCGGTGATCCTGGGCGATACCGTGACCGGCGAGGCGCGCGAGGTGGCGCAGGTGATGGCCGCTTTGGTGCGTGAAATCAGCGGCCATGGGCAGCCGTTTGCGCCGCCGGTGGCCTTGTTGTCGGGCGGCGAATGCACGGTGACCCTGCGCGGTAAAGGTCGGGGCGGGCGATGCGCCGAGTTTTTGCTGGCGCTTCTCGCGCAACTCGGTGAGGGTGGCCGGTTGGGTGAACAGTTGGCCCATCGGGTGCATGCGATTGCGGCCGATACCGACGGCATCGACGGTGTCGAAAGCAATGCCGGCGCGCTGATCATGCCCGACAGCCTGGCGCGCGCGAACGCACTCGGCCTTGACCCCCGCCGCTATCTCGACGATAACGATGCCTGGGGTTTTTTCTCGGCTCTGGGCGATCTGGTGAGCACCGGCCCGACTCGCACCAACGTCAACGATTACCGCGCAATCGTGCTGCGCTGATGCCCGTCACCTGCCGATCGTCATGCCTGCGGCAAAGCGGCGCGAGCGCATGAGCCAGTCGATTCATCTGCTGGTCTGCATCACTTCGCACGGCTGGGGCCATCTTGCCCAGACCGTGCCGATCATCGGCGCCCTGCGATGGCGTCTGCCCGACCTGCGCATCACGGTGCGCACCGGACTCGATGGCGACCTGGTTCGCGAGCGTTTCAGGGCGCTGGGCCAACCCGCACCCGATGTGCTGCCCGATCGCAGCGATTTTGGCTTCGAGATGCACGATGCGATCACCATCGACGACGAGCGCAGCATTGCCCGCTATGCCGCACTGCATGCCGATGCCACATGGCTCGATCGCGAACGCGACAGTCTGCGTGCGCTGGGCGTCGATGCGGTGTTTGCCAACATCGGTTACATGCCTTTGGCGGCCGCGGCATCGCTTGGATTGCCGGCCTTTGGGGTGTGCTCGCTCAATTGGGCCGATGTGCTGGCCTCACGGGCCCACGGTCGTGCCGATGTGATGGCCATTGCCGCATCGATGCGCGACGCCTATGCGAAGGCCGACCGCCTCTTTGCGCTGGTGCCCGGCATGCCCTTTGACGGATTCGAGCGACGGGTCCGGGCGGCGCCGATCGCCCGTCGCGGGCACGCCGATCGCGCCGGCTTGCGCAAGGCGCTCGGCGTGCCGGCTGCGCAGCGGATCATGCTGGTCGCCTTCGGCGGGTTGCCGATGACCTTCGATACTGCGCGCTGGCAATTGCCCGAGGGCTGGAGCGCGGTCGTGCTCACGCAAGGCACGGTCGAAACACCGACGGTCATCGCGGCCGAGCGGCTTGGCTGGGCCTATATCGACCTCCTCGCGTCCTGCGATCTGCTGGTCGCCAAGCCGGGCTATGGGACCTTTGCCGAAGCCGGCTTTGCGTCGCGAGACACCCTGGCCGTGCCGCGTGACGACTGGCCCGAAGCGCCCTGGCTGATCGACTGGCTCGCGCAGCACGCGCGCTGCGCCACCATCGCTTTGCCCGACCTGCGCGCCGGACGCTTTGAGGCGGGCTTGGCCGCCATCGCCCTGCAGCCGGCGCGCATCGCAGCCGACGGCGACGGCGCGGCCGAGATCGCCGATCAGGTCGTGTCGATCATTGCCGGGCGTCGGTCGCGCGACGCGCAGCCAAGTCGCTGAACGCTGATTGAAGCGGCTCAGTAGCCGGATTCAGGGGCCATGTTCCGCGATGATCTGAAGCAGGCGCGGACACAGGCGCCGACCGCGTCATGGGAGAATCCGGCTTTTCCTTAGCCCCGAGCGCCATGGACACCCTGACACTGATCCGCCCCGACGACTGGCACCTGCATCTGCGCGACGGTGCTGCGCTTCAGGCGGTGGTCGGTGCGACCGCCCGCCAGTTTGCGCGCGCGATCGTGATGCCCAATCTCAAGCCGCCGGTGACCACTGTGGCGCAGGCGCTGGCCTATCGCGAGCGCATCCTGGCTGCGCTGGGCAAGGCGGTCGAGGTCGATCCCGCCTGTGCCGGCTTCGAGCCGCTGATGACGCTCTATCTCACCGATCGGACCTCGCCCGACGAGGTTGCGCGTGCGCGGGCTTCGGGGCAGGTTCATGCCTTCAAGCTTTATCCTGCCGGCGCGACCACCAACTCGGACGCCGGCGTCAGTTCGATGGCCGCGGTGCGCCCGGCGCTCGAGGCCATGCAGCGCGAAGGCCTGCCCCTGCTGATCCATGGCGAGGTGGTCGATTCGAGCGTCGATATCTTCGATCGCGAAGCGGTTTTCATCGAGACCGTGCTGGAGCCGCTGCGTCGCGATTTCCCGGCACTGCGCATCGTTTTCGAGCACATCACCACCCGCGAGGCGGCGCAATATGTGGCGCAGGCCAGTGGCCCGATCGCGGCCACCATCACCGCGCACCACCTGCTGTATGAGCGCAACGCGCTCTTTATCGGCGGCATCCGGCCGCACTGGTACTGCCTGCCGGTGCTCAAGCGCGAGGTGCATCGGCGCGCCCTGCTCGAGGCGGCGACCAGTGGCAGCGAGCGCTTTTTCCTTGGCACCGACAGCGCCCCGCACGCCAGGCATCTGAAGGAGCATGCCTGCGGGTGCGCCGGCTGCTATACCGCACCTCATGCGCTTGAGCTCTATGCAGCCGCCTTCGAGTCGGTTGGCGCGCTCGATCGTCTCGAGGGTTTCGCAAGTTTCTTTGGTCCCGATTTTTATCGGCTGCCACGAAACGCCGCGCGCATTACCCTGAATCGCAAGACCTGGACGGTGCCCGATGTCCTGCCGCTGGGCGAGGACAGCATCGTGCCGCTGGCCGCGGGCGAGCCGCTTGCCTGGCGCCTTGCCGACTGAGGCCCTGACCGGGCAAGCGCGCTGGCATGCGCCGGCCTTTGCGCCGTTCAGGCAACGCCTGGCCGCCTTCGCACCGCTTGCAGGCGGCGACCGGCTCGATGCCCTCAATGGCGCGGCCGATGAGGCCGGTCTGGTCAGCGGATCGGGGCGGTGCCTGCGATTCGTGCCGCAAGTGTCGGCATCGGTTTCTGGCGCGCTGCCTTCGGCCTCGCCGGCCTTACCCGCGTCGCCTTTACTCGCGTTCCCGGCCTCATCCGAGATCGGTGTTTCATCCGGATATGAAGCCCGCATTTTCGACACTGGTGAAGTACCGACCCGCCTCAGTGGCCCGGGAGAACGTCATGACCTCTACAACGCGATCGTCTGGCTGACGTTTCCGCGTACAAAGGCCCGCCTCAATGCGCTGCATGCTGATCGTCAGCGCTCGTCCCCCGACCGCACCGCACTGCGCGAACGCAGCGAACTCGACAGATCCCGGGTCAGTCACGCGGCCGACGGGGGCGGGTCGCAGCGGGGTCCGCTGCGCGATGCCGCCACGCTCTTCGACGAAAACGCTGCGCTCTGGATCGGTCTGGATGCGTCCCTCGAGGCGGCCTTGCGGGCCTTTGACTGGCAGGCGCTCTTCGTGCGCCGGCGCGCGCAGCTGAGCGAGTCGGTGCGACTCATGGTGTTCGGGCACGCCTTGCTCGAAAAGCTGGAATTGCCCTACAAAGCCGTGACTGCGCATGCCTGGCCGCTTCGCGTTCCGATCGATGCGTCTTTGGCCGAGATCGATCGGGCATTGAGCCTTGCGCTCGATGCAGACAGGCTGAGCACCCGCGCCTTGTGCCCATTGCCGGTGATGGGTTTTCCTGGCTGGTGTGCGGCCAATGCGGACCCGCACTTCTACGACGATCCGGCGGTGTTTCGGTCTGGCCGTCGAGGCGGCAGCTTGCCGCCCGACTCAGTTGCGCTTCGTTCGACCTGATGAGGCGGGGCGCGATGTCGTCGGCACGGTGCTGATCTCGGTGCTGTCGGCCATCAGGGCGGGCGGCACCATGACATGCCAGGTCTGAAGGCTGCCCGGCTGTCCGATGAATCGATAATTGATCGTCAGTTCGGCCGCATCGACGCGTTCGGCCGAGGTCATGAAGACCAGCTTGCGCCGCTCAGGGGTGGCTGTGGTGAAGCGCTTGATATCGGGCGCCCGTGCTCCGTTGGCGGCTTCGATCGAGACGATCTCGATGCCGACGGACGAGACGCGCTCACCGGGGACTGACCCGTAAGGGATGGCGAGCTTCAGGCGCTGCCCGCGCTGAGAGAGCACGCTCGGCTCGCCCAGGTCGACGTCGCCTTCGGCGCCGGTCGCCGGCATCGCAAGGAAGGCAAGGACCGCCGTCATCAGCAGGACGGGCGCGCGGCGGCTGTGCCGGGTGTTTCGCGCGGGGTTTGCAGCGCTGTGATGGACACTCATGGCTTGGGCTTTTGGTGGTTTGGGCAGGATCCGGGCAGGCATTGCCGCTCTGATGGCAGCGTCTCACCGACCGGCAGGAGGCGCCAGTGTCGTCTGCTCGCCGGTGTTGCGGCATCGCCGAACGGAAACCGCGGCCGACTGCGGTGAGTCGGTTGTTGCAAAGTCCCGGATAGAATGGTCCTCGGAGCGGGTCGGACAGTCGCCGGGGCATGCAGATGCCCGGGAGGAAGGTCCGGACTCCAGCGGGCAGGGTGCTGGTTAACGGCCAGGCGCAGCAAGCGCGATCGAAGGGTCGCGCCCAAGGCGACGGACAGTGGCACAGAAAACATACCGCCGACGTGACCGGGCAACCGGTTGCGGGCAAGGGTGAAAAGGTGGGGTAAGAGCCCACCGCGGACCTGGTGACAGGGACGGCACGCAAAACCCCACCCGGAGCAACACCAAATAGGCACGCGCGCGGCTTTCGCCGCACAGGACGCCCCTCCGAGCGTGCGGGTTGGTGGCTTGAACCGTCGGGTAACCGGCGGTCTAGAGGAATGACCGTCACGACGGGCAACCGTCGCACAGAATCCGGCCTATAGACCCGCTCCATCTTCGCGTCTAATCTGAGCAATCCCTGTTAAGAGATTGATTCGTAAAGTTTTCAATTCAGAAACTGTACATACGTACAGTGCTCGTAAAGTTAAGCTAAGTCCTTGTCCTGATTGAAAAAAATCCGGTCGCGACCTTGACCTTGCATCTTCTTTTCCGTAAAGTGGGAAAAGGTGTAAAAAAGTGGCGAAGAGTGGGTTTGATTGCTGGTTTGACCGGTGATTGGCCCTGATCAGAGGGTTTTGGGCGAGGCATGAGCATGTTTCAGGGTCGATCAGCGCTGTCTCTCGATGCCAAGGGCCGGATGTCCGTCCCGACGCGGCATCGCGAGGCGCTGATGTTTCAGTGCGAAGGTCGCCTGACCCTGACCCGCCATCCTGACGGTTGCCTGCTGCTCTATCCCCGGCCGGTCTGGGAGACGGTTCGCGAACGCATCGCGGGT
>CAIKZV010000197.1 GCA_903831925.1 uncultured Burkholderiales bacterium | reverse complement strand
GGTACGCCGGCGCAGAAAGAAAAATTCATCAAGGGCTCGCTGGCCTTCGAGATGAAAATTTCCTTCGGTCTGACCGAACCCAACCATGGGTCGGATGCGACGCACATGGAAACCCGCGCGGTGCGCGAAGTGCGCAACGGTGTCTCGGGCTGGCGTATTGATGGTGAAAAGATGTGGACCACCGGCATGCATATCGCCACGCATTGCGCCACCTTCGCGCGCACCTCGGGCAAGGCCGGCGATGGTCGCGGCATCACCTGTTTTCTGGTGCCGACCGACACACCCGGTGTGAAGGTCGAGGAATACCTCTGGACCTTCAACATGCCGACCGACCATCCGCGGGTGAGCTTCACGAATGTGTGGGTGCCCGATGACGCGATGTTCGGATCGATCGATCATGGCTTGCCGCTGGCCCAGTCGTTTGTTCACGAGAACCGCATCCGTCAGGCGGCGAGCTCGCTGGGCGCAGCGTCGTTCTGCGTGGCCGAGAGCGTGCGCTATGCGCGCGAACGCAAGCCTTTCGGCGAAGAGCTGGCGCGCAACCAGGGCATCCAGTTCCCGCTGGTCGAGCTTGCCACCCAATGCGAGATGCTGCGTCTGCTGATCCGTAAGACCGCCTGGGAGATGGACCAGATGCCGCATCCCGAGGTCGAGAAAAAACTCTCCGACAAAGTCTCGATGTGCAACTACTGGGCCAATCGGCTGGTGTGTGAGGCGGCCGATCGGGCAATGCAGGTGCACGGTGGCATCGGCTATTCGCGCCACAAGCCCTTCGAGCACATCTATCGTCACCATCGCCGCTATCGGATCACCGAAGGCTCCGAGGAGATCCAGATGCGCAAGGTGGCGGGATTTCTGTTCGGCTACATGGGGCCGAACAAGCACTGAGCGTCAGCTCAGAAGCGTTCGAAGGGCCCGAGCAGCCGCCACTGCCCGACCGGCAGACTGCCAAGCGGGATGCGGCCGATCCGCACCCGCCGCAGGCCGGTCACTTTCAGTCCGACCAGATCGCACATCCTGCGGATCTGCCGTTTGCGGCCTTCGCGCAGCACGAAGCGCAGCTGATCCTCATTGGCCCAGGACACCCTGGCAGGCTTGAGCGCGCGGCCGTCGAGCGACAATCCATGGTTGAGCAAGGCCAGTTGCGCGGCATCGAGCGTGCCGTCGACCCGCACCAGATACTCCTTTTCGATCGGTGATTCCTCGCCGATCAATTGCCGCGCGATGCGTCCATCCTGCGTGAGGACCAGCAGACCTGTGGAGTCGATGTCGAGCCGTCCGGCCGGCGCCAGGCCACGGGTATCGAGGCGGGCTGGGCGCCCTGATTTCGGCGTCGACGGGCCGGCCAACTTCGGGTCGGACCATTGACGATCAGGCGTAATCAGGCGCGCAGCCGGCGGGTAATTGCCGTCATCGTCGGCATGCGAGACATGGCCGATCGGCTTGTTGAGGATGACGGTGATGCGCCGGGCCTGCTGAAGTTTGGCGCCTTCGGCCAGGCTCACCGTCTGGCTTGGCAGGGCACGGCTGCCAAGCTCGGTGACCGGTTGACCATCGAGCAGCACCAGGCCCTGCTCGATATAGAGATCGGCCTCGCGGCGCGAGCAGATGCCACGCTCAGCCAGCAGCTTGGAGATGCGGACCCGTCCGTCGTTCGGGTTGTCGGTATTTGATGAGGGCTCAGCCATCCTTCGATTCTCGCACGGGTCTGCAAGCGCTCAGCTCTGGCCTGTCGCGTAAACTCGCTCTGAGCCGGCTCCTAGATGAGCCCGCCATCACGGAGACACCCATGACCGTTCCGATGTATATCCTCGTCGACGAGCCGTCGAGCGGCGTGCGCCGCATCACGCTGAATCGCCCTGAAAAACGCAATGCGCTGAACAACCGCCTGAGAACCGAAATCTTCGCTGCACTCGAGGCGCACGACCGTGATCCTGAGGTCAAGGTCACAATCATTCGTGGTGCCGGGCCGGCGTTCTGCTCAGGTTACGACCTGAGCGCCAACAACACCGTCGATCAGCCGTATCACACCGCGGGCGGCATCGGTCAATGGTCACGTCATGTGGTCGACGGCTGGTTTCGCGTCTGGGATCTGGCCAAGCCGGTGATTGCTCAGGTTCATGGCTATTGCCTGGCCGGTGGTACCGAGCTCGCCACCGCCTGTGATCTGGTTTATGTCGCCGAGGATGCGCAGATCGGCTATCCGCCGGTACGCCTGATGAGCCCGCCCGACATGCAGTTCCATCCCTGGACCATGGGTCTGCGCCAGGCGATGGAGTCGATGCTGACCGGCGATTCGCTCAGTGGCACCGAGGCCGCGCAAAAGGGCTGGGCCAATCGCGCTTATGCAGCCGATCGGCTCGAGGCCGAGGTGCTGGCAATCGCGCAGCGCGTGAGCCTTTTGCCGAGCGAGTTGGCGGCCATCAACAAGCGCAGCGTGCATCGCGCCATGGAGATCATGGGGCTGCGCGCTGCCATCAGGGCCGGCACCGAACTGCAGGCCTTGGCCTTTCAGACCGAGGCCAGCAAGGCCTATATGACGCGATTTCGTCGCGATGGCGCCAGCGTCAGCAGCCTGCTGAGCGAGCGTGACGCGAGCTTCAAGGACTATCGGGAACGCGACAAGCCGGAGCAGGGTTGATGCGCTGGCGGTTCAACGCTCGGGTTCAAGGCTGCGGCGCGCTGCCTGTCGCTTCGCAACTCACTGGCTTCGCAACACACCGAGTTCACGAAGTCGGCTGATGTCGCTCTGCCCGTAGCCGGCCTCGCGCAAAATCGCCTCGCCGTGTTCGCCGAGTTTCGGTGCGCGGCGAGGCGCGATCTTGTCGACGCCGACCAGATCGAAAGGGCTGTTGACGGTCAGGCCGCTGCCGTCGGCAAAGGGCACGAGCGCGCCGGCGGCCAGCATCTGTTCGTCGGAGTCGATATCGGCCATGACGCCGATCACCCCGAAGGTGATGCCGACCTGATCGAAGCGACGCCGCCAGTGCGTCAGATCGTGGCGCAGGAATTGGCTGTCGAAGCGCGCGATGACTTCGGCATGATGATCGCGGCAGTCCTGCGGCGTGCGCAGCATCGGATCGGACTGCCAGTCGCCAAGGTCGAGCGCGTCCATCAGCAGGCCGAACTGTCGGGCTTCGCTCGACAAGGCGAGGTTGATCCAGCGGTCGTCGGCGCAGCGATAGATGTTGGCAAAGGGATTGGCCGCCTGCTCGCGCGGCGGTCGCGGCGCAAACTGCAGTCCGTCGAGTTGCCCCTGCACCATGATGCCGTTGGACCACAGCCCATTGGCCAGCAGCGATGAGCGTACCTGCGAGCCGTGACCGGTGCGCTCACGCGAAAACAGCGCAGTGACAATGGCCGCATAGAAGGCCATCGCACTCGGATGGTCGCCCATGCCCATGGTGGGGCGGCTGGGCGGCGCGGTGTGGTCGGCTTTGACCAGATCCATCAGGCCCGAGCGTGCCCAGTAGGCGGTCGCATCAAAACCGGTCTTGCCCGACTCGGGGCCGACCTCGCCATAGGCGGTGAACGAGGCGTAGATCAGGCGCGGATTGAGCGCACTGATCGATGCATAGTCGAGCTTCAGCCGGTCGCGCACCGGCAGCGGCAGATTGGTGATGAAGACATCTGCCTCGCGCACCAGTCGGTACAGCACATCAAGCCCCTCGGGCTGCTTCAGGTCGAGGCACAGGCTGCGCTTGCTGCGGTTGTCGAGTTCCCAGGGGTAGTTGCGTTCGGTCACCGGCAGGCCGGCGGCATGGTAAGTCTCGCGATAGGGGTCGCCTTCGGGGGCTTCGATCTTGATGACGTCTGCCCCGAAATCGGCCATCGTCGTGGCGGCCGCGGGCGCCGCAATGAAACTCGCGCAATCGATGACCTTCAGCCCGGCGAAGGGTCGCTCGGCAGCATTCATGGTGTCTCCCCCGATCGGCTGTTGCGACAGTGGCAAGCCGTTTATCAAGGCGATGATGACAGGAATGGGGGTTCGAGTCAGGTCGGCGAGTCAGGTCTGTGAGTCGCATCGCGTTTCATCGATTAACATCACGAACCACTCAAACAAACAGAGATTCAGGGAGATATCATGAAACGCATCGCCATTGCCCTGGCGGCTGTCGGCCTCGCATTTGCCGGCTCCGTCGCAGCTCAGAAAAAATACGACACCGGCGCGTCCGACACTGAAATCGTGATCGGTCAGACCATGCCCTACAGCGGCCCGGCCTCGGCCTATGGCTCACTGGGCCGCACCATGGTCGGCTACTTCAACAAGGTCAATGATCAGGGCGGTGTGAATGGCCGCAAGATCAAAATCATCAGCCTTGATGACGGTTACGTGCCGGCCAAGACACTTGAAAACACGCGGCGTCTGGTCGAGCAGGATGAAGTGCTTGTCGTGACCGGCAGTGTGGGCACCCCGACCAATTCGGCGGTGCACGCGTATCTGAACCAGAAGAAGGTGCCGCAGCTCTTCGTCAACACCGGCGCGGGCAAATGGAACGATCCCAAGAACTTCCCCTGGACCACCGGCTGGTCACCCACCTATCCGCTGGAAGGCCGGGTCTTTGCCGAGCATATCCTTCGCACCAATCCCAACGCGAAGATCGCGATCCTCTATCAGAACGATGACTTCGGTAAGGACTATCTCAGAGGCGTGCGTGAACGGCTGGGCGACAAAGCCAAGTCGATGCTGGTGGGCGAGGCTTCTTTCGAAGTCACCGATGCCACGGTCGATTCGCAGATCCTGAGCCTCAAGGCGAGCGGTGCAGATACCTTCATCACTGCGGCCTCACCCAAGTTCGCCAGCCAGGCCATTCGCAGGATTGCAGAGGCAGGCTGGAAGCCGGCGCACTACATCACCAACGTGTCGTCCACCATCGGTTCGGTGCTGCAGCCGGCCGGTCTGGAGCGGGCAGTGGGATTGATGACCACGCAATTCCTGAAGGACCCGTCCGACAAGCAGTGGGAGAACGATCCTGCGATGGTCGAGTACAAGGAGTTCATGAAAAAGTATTTTCCCGGTGGCGATCCGAACGATCAGCTCAACCTGCAGGCCTACGGCGTGGCTCAGTCGGTGGTCTATGTGCTCAAGACGGCCGGTGATAATCTGACCCGCGACAACATCCAGAAGATTGCGACCAATCTGAAGGATGTGCGAATCGCAGTCACCTTGCCGGGTCTGATGCTTGACACCTCGCCGACCGACTATGGTCCGCTGTCGACCGTGGTGATGGCTCGATTTGACGGCCAGAAATGGACAACCTTCGGGGATCCGATTTCGGGCAATCGCTGAGTCTTCGCAAGCCCGCTGAGCCTTGGCAAGCGGGCTGAGGGGCCGAATTTTCGAAAGGGACATCGCATGACCGAATCAAGCACTATTCGCCCCTCAGGGTCCCGGCTGGCCAATCATGTGGCGCTGATTACCGGCGCAAGTCGGGGCATTGGTCGCGCCATTGCGCAGGCCTATGCCGCCGAAGGCGCCACGGTCTGCCTGGCAGCCACCAATCGCGAGATGCTGGCCGAGGTGCAGGCCTCGCTCGAATTGCCTGCCGATCGATCGATCATCATGCCGCTCGATGTCACCGATCGCGCCGCCTGTTTCGCTGCGGTTGAGGCGATCGAGGCACGCTTCGGGCGGCTTGATGTGCTGGTCAACAATGCCGGCATCTACCAGTCGAAGACCTTTCTCGACTATGCGCCGGAAGATTTTCAGCGGCTTCTCGATGTGAATCTTTTCGGTGTGATCAACCTGATGCAGGCGGCCTTGCCGCGGATGCAGTCACGCGGACGCGGGCGAATCGTCAACATTGCCTCGACCGCAGGCAAATGGGGTTCGCGCAATCAGAGCGCCTACAACGTCAGCAAGCATGCAGTCGTCGGACTCACCCGTTGCGTTGCACTCGAAGCGGCCACCACCGGTGTGACTGTCAATGCCATCTGCCCGGGGTTCATCCAGACCGATATGGTCGAGAACCTCAAGCGAGGCTATGCCGCCATTGGTGGCGACGACGGCGGCGCAGTTGTCAAAGCGGCGCTCGCTCGCGTACCGATGGGGCGGGTGCTTGAACCCTCGGAGGTGGCCGCGCTGGCGGTCTATCTCGGCTCGCCCGAGTCGGCCGGCATGACCGGGCAGTCGCTGCTGGTCGATGGCGGCATGTTGCTGTGCTGATCGGTTGAGGGGGTGATGCGCTGCTGTCTGCAGCGTCTCAGCGCTTCACCATGGTGGCCCGGGTCGTCCGCATGCGCTGCCACTGCATGTAGAGCACCCCGGCCAGCACCACCAGTCCGCCGATCACCTGCTCGGGCAGCGGTCTGACCGAAAAGACCAGCAGCGAAATCAGAACGGCAAACACCGGTACGGTGTTTTGCCACATGACGCCGGCATTGATGCCAAGGCGCGCCACGCCTGTGTTCCAGGCGACCGCGCCCAAGGCTGACGACAGTGCTGCGGTGATCAGCAGGTTTGTGATGGCCTCTGCGCTCGGGGCGAGATTGGGCGCGCCGGTCAAACCGACAGCCTGGGCGAGCAGCCACCAGACGATGAGCCACGGCACGGCATAGGCCGAGGTCAGGAAGGTGCGGCGCAACTGTGAGGTGTCGGGGGTGAACCAGCGCTGAGCAAGGATCGAGTAAGCCGTCCACGCGAAGAAGGACAGCACGATCAGCGGCTCGCCGCCCTGCAAGTGCAATGACAGGCTTGTTGCATCAGCCTTGCCGTAGATCGCGATGATTGCGCCGATGATCGTGAGTGCGGCGGCTCCCCAGAAGCCTTTTTCAAGCGGCGAGCGGTTCATCCAGCGAAAGACGACTGCGCCGTAGACCGGAGAGCCGGCCATGATCGCAGCGGCGGTGATCGGATTGGTGTATCGCAGCCCGAGATTGAAAAAGACAAAGAAGCAGCTCACGCACAGGCTCATTGTCAGGACTCGCCAGTGCGGAATCGGCGAGCGCAATTGCGACAGGCTGCTGCTGGCTGCAACCAGTGAACCCAGGATGGTCGAGGCAATCGACAGCCGAAGCACCGCGAGCCAATACGGATCGAAGGTGCTGAACAGGCGCGACGTCAGCGGGATATTCAGGCCCCAGACCAGCGACGACACCAGATAGCACAGGCCGCCGACCAGCGCAGCAGACGGCGCCTTGGATGCGGGGGAGGAATTCATCAAGCGCAGGCGCTCGGTGGCATGGGCCGGGACATGGCCGGGACTATACGCGAGGTGACTTTCGGAAGGCGGGCTTGCCATTGGGCGACATCTCTCAGCATGATCCGTGCAGCAGCCTTAGTCCTGTCGTGCTGCACGCAAACCGAGGACAGTGCCATGGCTTATCGAGATATCTTTGACGCCCCGCTCAGTGCGAGCGATGCTGCCGCAGTCGAGCACTATGGCGTGGGGCTGACTAATCTGATCACGCTCACCGACGATCCGCTCGCCCAAGTGAAAGCCGCGCTTGCGATCGACCGGGGCCTGGTCATGGCGCATGTCCTCAAGAGCATGCTCTTTGCACTGAGCTCCGAGCAGTCGCTGCTTGCGCCGGCGCGCGCCGCGCTCGAGGCGGCGCGGGCTGTCTCAGGCGGGGCAAACCAGCGCGAGCTTGCGCATATCGCTGCACTTGATGCATGGAATGCAGGGCGTCTGCATGAGGCGGCTGCCCGGTGGGAGCGCATCCTGGTGGCATGTCCCAACGATGGCCTTGCGATGTTTGCCGCGCATCAGTCCGATTTCTTCATGGGGCAGTCGAGTGAGCTGCGCGATCGGGTCGCGCGGCGTCTGCCCGATGTCGAATCAGGCAGTGCCCTGGAGGGCTATTACCTCGGCATGCATGCCTTCGGTCTCGAAGAGATGGGGGATTATCAGCAGGCCGAAGCTGATGGGCGTCGCGCCGTCGCGAGTACGCCGCGCAATGCCTGGGCGATTCATGCGGTGGCCCATGTGATGGAAATGACCCACCGGCTCGATGAGGGCATCGACTGGTTCACCAGTCGACAAGCCGACTGGTCGAACGACAGTTTTTTTTCGGTTCATAACTGGTGGCATCTCGCGCTCTATCACCTTGAGCGACAGCAATGGGATGTCGTCCTGAAGCTTTATGACGAACGCATTCGCGGCACCGAGTCGACGGTCGTACTCGACATGATCGATGCCAGTGCGCTGCTGTGGCGACTCGCACTGCAGGGTGTCGACGTTGGCGATCGATGGCAGCCGATGGTCAAGGTCTGGGAGCCGCTGATCGATGATGCCTGGTATGCCTTCAACGACACGCACGCGATGATGGCTTTCGTCGGTGCGGGTCGTGATGATCTGGCGGCACGGCTGCTCGCGGTGATGGCGCGAACTGCGCAGGGCGATACCGATAACGCGATGATGACCCGGCAGGTCGGGTTGCCGGTGGCGCAAGCCTTGAGTGCGATGGGGCAGCAAAAGCCGCAGCATGCGGTCGAGCTTCTGTCTGCGGTCAGGCCTGTCGCAGCGCGCGCCGGCGGCTCGCATGCCCAGCGCGATCTGCTCTCGCAGACACTGATTGTCGCGGCCGAACGTTCGGGCAACCGATCAATGGCCCGTGCCTTGCTCAACGAGCGGCTGGCGCTCAAGCCTCATTCGATGCTCAGCCGAGCCTGGATGAACCGGGTGGTTGCAATGCCTGCGGCGCCTGCCGATCACTATCAATAAAAAGGGAGACCACCATGACTGCTGCAACAAGCCAGGACACTGTTGTTATCGATACCGGAACCGATCAACTGCTGTGCGAAATACGCGAACGGGTCGCGGTCATCACCCTCAATCGCGCCGAAGCACGCAATGCCCTGTCGGACTATCTCACCCCGGCCTTGCGCCGGATGGTCAAGGAGCGCGGCGATGATGAGCGGGTTGGCGCCTTGCTTATCACCGGGGCCGGCACCGCGTTTTGCGCAGGCGGCGATGTCAAGGGGATGGGCGACAACAGCAGCAAGAAGAGCATGTCGCGCGAGGAGCGCATTGCTGACCTCCTCGAGCGACAGCGGCTGCTGACCGGCGCGCTGGTGGCGGTGCGCAAACCCACTGTGGCGGCATTGCCGGGTGCAGCCGCCGGCGCCGGCCTGGCCATCGCCCTGGCCTGCGATATCCGGATTGCCGCGAGGTCGGCGTTCGTGAGTGCGGGTTATGCGCGCGTCGGGCTATCTGGCGACTATGGCATTGCCTGGCTGTTGAGCCGCACGGTGGGCTCGCCGATCGCGCGCGAAATGATGTTCACCTCCGATCGGGTCGACGCTGATCGCGCCGAACGCATCGGTCTGTTCAATCGGGTGGTGGCTGACGAAGTGCTGCGGGAACAGGCATTCGCTTTGGCTCGCTCGCTGGCTCATGGTCCTGCGGTCGCGCTTCGTCACATGAAAGACAACCTTGACGAGGCTGCGTTCATCGACTTCGATACCGCGCTCCAGCATGAGGCGCATCGTCTGGTCGATGCATCGCGCACCGACGATCACCGTGAGGCGGTAAGGGCCTTCATCGAGAAGCGCAAGCCGAATTTCACCGGGCGCTGAAGCTCGGTCCGCTGACGTACATCCCGCTGACGCTCGCCCAGATCGGGCAGCCGGCCTTGGCCTGGCTGCCCGGGCAATCGTCAGTCCTTGCGCAACAGGTCGGGCGCGTTGTGCCCGGGCATGGCGAGCCGGCTGTCTTTGGTCTTTGCCAGCGCGGCAGTGGCACCTTCATGTTCGAGAATCTTGTTCATGACGGCCTTGCCGGCTGCCTCGAAGGCATCCCGGTGGGTAATCACGAACTCTTTCGATTCGCGATAGGTGTCGAGCATGCCGTTGAGTTCGGGCACCACATAGCGCGCGACCATGTCCCAGCTGCGTGAGGTGTTTTCGCGGTTGGCCCAGTCGTGCACGAATCCGATGAGCGTACCGAAACCGCCGGTGATCGGAATGAGCCTGCGCACGGCTGCCACCAGATCGTCGGGCGTGCCGATAACCGTTGCGGCGCCCGGTGCAAAGGCGATGGCCTCGAGCGCTTCCTGAGGGCTGGTGTAGCGCTTGGTGCCGGGGCGCTTGAGCGTGTCGAAGATGTATTCATTGTTCCAGCGCATCAGGCCTTCGCCGGCCTCACGCATGGCCTGTTCGCGGGTTTCTGCGATATGCCAGGACAGCAGCACTCGCCAGTCCTTGCGATGGACGACATTGCCATGCTTGGCGGCGGCTTCTTCGGCGAATTTCCATTGCGTCGCAAGCGCGGCCAGTCCTTCAGTGGAGGTTGAGCCGATCGAAATCACACCGGTGCCGTATTTGCCGGCGAGGGTCATGCCCGACGGGCTGATGGTGGAGGCGACCGCCATCGGCAGCTTGTCCTGCAGCGGCAACAATTGCAGCTTGGCATCCTTGATCTTGAACCATTCGCACTCGTAGCTGAAGCGGTCTGCGCCTTCGAGCAGTCGCTTGATGACGCCGAGCGCCTCGTCCTGCCGGTTACGCTGAAGCAGCGGGTCGATACAGAGCGTGTGGGCGTCGGAGGCCAGCGCGCCCGGGCCTGAGCCGAAAATCGCCCGTCCGCCGGTCATATGGTCGAGCTGGACCATGCGCTGAGCGACGTTGAAGGGGTGGTGGTAGGGCAGGGAGATCACACCGGTGCCCAGCATGATGCGGTGGGTTCGTTCGCCCGCAGCCGCGAGGAACATTTCCGGCGATGCAATCGTCTCCCAGCCGGTTGAGTGATGCTCACCACACCAGAATTCGTCGAATCCCAGACGGTCCAGTTGAGCGACCAGATCGAGATCGCTGCGCAACTGCAATCTTGGCTGTTCGCCGATGGGGTGGTGGGGGGCGAGGAATGCGCCAAATCGCATACGGCTCATCTAGGTCTCCTGATTGGATTGGTCACGGCGTTTTGCGGCGCCCTGCGTGTGCGCTGAGGTGCGCCCGACCTGCGGATTGTGGCAGCTTCGACGGCTTGCTGCCGCCGCGGCATGACTAAGTT
>CAIKZV010000196.1 GCA_903831925.1 uncultured Burkholderiales bacterium | reverse complement strand
GTGCGCGCACCTCTGCGGACTTAGGGTCGACGCAGATTCAAGTCGGCGGTGGTCGTACGGCGCGATTAGATGAAATTGCGCATGTCTATGACGGTGTCGGCGAGATTCGTACGATTTCGCGGCTGAACGGGCGCCCGGCGACGACCTTCGGCGTGTACCGATCCCGCGGCAATTCGGACGTCGATGTTTTCAAGCGGATATCGAAAGAAGTCGATTCCATGCTGCAGGATAATCCGGGCGTGTCGGCCAAAATCGTCTTCACGACGGTTGAGAACACGCAGTCGTCTTATGACTCGGCTATCGAGGCGCTTATTGAAGGGTCGTTGTTGGCCGTGCTGGTCGTTTGGCTCTTTTTGCGGGAGTCGCGCTCGACGGCCATTTCGGCGCTCGCGATCCCATTGTCGGCGATCCCGACATTTGCGTTCATGCAGTGGATGGACTTCACGCTGAACAACATCAGTCTGTTGGCGCTCTCGTTGGTGGCCGGCGGATTGGTGGACGATGCGATTGTCGAAATCGAGAACATTGTTCGACATATTCGAATGGGTAAGACGCCGTATCAAGCCGCGCTCGATGCTGCTGATGAGATCGGTCTTGCCGTCGTGGCCACGTCCGCGACGATTATCGCGGTTTTTCTGCCTGTGAGCTTCATGGGCGGAATGTCGGGTCAGTATTTCAAGCAATTTGGACTCACTGTCGCGGCAGCTGTCTTCTTCTCGCTGCTCGTCGCCCGATTGATTACGCCGGTGATCGCTGCTTTCATGCTGAAGCCGGAGAAGGCACAAAGCCACCTAGATGGCCCGGTCATGGCGTGGTACCTGCGAGCACTGCGCTACTGTGTCGAGCATCGTCGCCGTACCTTTGCAGGGTTCGCTGTTTTCTTTATGGCCTCCGTGGCCGGTCTGTTTTTCATACCTAAGAATGCTTTCCCATCTGAAGACTCCGGCACCAGTCAGATCACGGTCGAATTAGCGCCAGGCGTGCGGATCGAAGATACGGCTCGCGTGACCAAGCAGGCTGCCGACATTGTTGCGAGCCATGGGGAAGTGTCCGACGTCCTCGAGATGGTGGGTGGCGGTGATGACAATGACGTTCGTAATGGTCAGTTGTTCGTTGCATTAAAGCCGCGCGCGCAACGCAAGCTTGATCAGAAGACTTGGCAGGATCAGGTGCAAAGCGAACTCGGTCAGATCCCTGACGCGCGCGTATCGTTTTCCAACCAGCAAGGTTGGACGGGTCGTGACGTGACCTTTTACCTGACCGGCGATGACCCCGAGGTGCTTGAACAGGCCGGTCGGGCAGTGCTCGCCGGCATGCGGGGCATCAAGGAGTTGCGCGGCGCGCGTATCAATGGCGATATGCCGAAGCCCGAGATCCAGATCAAGCCTCGACTCGATTTGGCGGCGGAACTCGGGGTGACCGTACAGTCCATCAGCCAGACGGTCCGTATTGCCACGTTGGGAGATATCCCGCAGAACGGCGCCAAATTCTCGCTCTCCGATCGGCAGGTTCCGATCCGAGTCGGTCTCAAAGAGTCCGCGCGAGAAGATCTGTCGACGATCGAGAACCTCCCCGTGCCGACCATGTCCGGAGGGAGTGTTCCGCTCAAGGCGGTTGCAGAGGTGAAGTTCG
>CAIKZV010000195.1 GCA_903831925.1 uncultured Burkholderiales bacterium | reverse complement strand
CGAGGTGCCGCGACCGATCTCATCCATCAGCACGAGTGACTGCGGGCCTGCGGCCGACAGGATGGTTGCCGCTTCGGTCATCTCGACCATGAAGGTCGAGCGTCCGCCCGCGAGATCGTCCGATGCGCCGATGCGGGTGAAGATCCGGTCGATCGGACCCATCTCGCAGGATTGCGCCGGCACGAAGGCGCCGCAGTGCGCCAGCAGCGCGATCAGCGCCACCTGTCGCATGAAGGTCGACTTGCCGCCCATGTTCGGCCCGGTGATCAGCAGCATGCGGCGCTCGGGCGAGATCAGGCAGTCGTTGGGCGTGAATCGTTCGACTCCGGCCTCGACCACCGGATGACGCCCGCCTCGAATCTCGATGCCGGGCACTCGGCTCAGGCGCGGTCGCACCCAGTTCGCATCAGCCGCCACGGTGGCAAAGGCACCGAGCACGTCGAGTTCGGCGACCGCCTGGCCCAGCCGTTGCAAGGCGCTGACATGATGTGCCAGGCCTGCGAGCAGGAGGTCATAGAGCGCTTTTTCGCGTGCCAGCGCCCGGTCGCGTGCCGACAGCGCGCGATCTTCAAATGTCTTGAGCTCTGGTGTGATGTAACGCTCGGCATTCTTGAGCGTCTGGCGGCGGCGATAGTCGAGCGGCACCTTGTCGGCCTGACCGTTGCTGATCTCGATGAAAAAGCCGTGCACGCCGTTGTAGCCCACCTTGAGGTTGGCGATGCCGGTGCGTTCACGCTCGGTGCGCTCGAGGGCTGCGACAAAGGCATCGCAGTCGCGGTCGATGTTGCGCAGATCATCAAGCTCGGCGTCGTGCCCGCTGCGGATGACGCCGCCATCGCGCACCATGGCGGCGGGCTCATCGAGCAGGGTTTCGGCCAACTGATGGGCAAGCGCCGTATCGATGGCAAAGGCACTGCGATAGGCGGCGAACAGGGGCTGCGACAGGCCTGTGGCCGGCGCCAGTCGCGCCAGCAGCCGGTCAATGGTGCCGATGGCGCCCAGCGCATCGCGCAGCGCCGCCAGTTCGCGCGGACGCACTGTGGCCAGCGCGATGCGCGCGGCGATGCGCTCGAAATCGACGCATCGCGCCAGTTCAATTCGCAATGCCTCGCGCGGCGCCTGCAATTGCTCGACCACCTCATGCCGGCGGCCGATCTCGCCAGCATCCCGGATCGGCTGCAGCAGCCAACGACGCAGCAGGCGACTGCCGGGCGCGGTGGCGCACCGGTCAAGGCGCGACAGCAGCGTCGGCGCGGCGTCGCCACGAATGGTCTCGACGATCTCGAGATTGCGCCGCGCCACCGCATCGAGCACGACCCGGTTGTCACCATGGTCGACCCGCAGCGGCTGCAGGTGGGTCGGTGCATGCCCCTGAGTGCGCGCGACATAGGCCAGCAGCGCACCGGCTGCTCCGAGGGCGTCGGGCATGGCATCGGCATCGCTGCCGGCCAGTGTGGCGATGCCGAGCTGCTCGGCCAGCTGCTCGCGGGCACGCTGGGCGTCGAACTGCCAGGCCGGGCATCGGCTGATCGGCAGCCCGGCTGCGGCCATCTCGATGGCGTCGAGCGCGGCATCGCTGGCAGCGGAGGCGGCTGCCCGCGAGCGGGTGGGCGAAAATCCCGCCGACTCGGGCAGCAGCAGCTCGGCCGGACGCAGCCGATCGAGCTCAGCCGGAAATTGCGAAGCATCGATCTCGGCGAGCCAGCATTCGCCACTGGCCACGATCATGCGGGCCAGGGCGAGCCGACGCCCGCCTGCGCTGACCTTGACCGCCAGAATCGGCCGGTCTTCCCGATCGGGCAGCAGTGCGGCATCGGTGAGTGTGCCGGGTGTCACCAAGCGCATCACCTTGCGCTCGACCGGGCCCTTCGAGGTAGCCGGGTCGCCGAGCTGCTCGCAAATCGCGACCGACTCGCCCATCTTCACCAGCCTTGCCAGGTACTGCTCGGCAGCATGAAAGGGCACGCCCGCCATCCTGATCGGTTCGCCATTGGAGGCGCCGCGCCGGGTCAGCGTGATGCCGAGCAGTCGGGCTGCCTTGTCGGCATCGTCGTGAAAGAGCTCATAAAAATCGCCCATGCGATAAAAGAGCAGCACCGACGGGTATTCGGCCTTGATGCGAAAGTACTGCTGCATCATCGGCGTGTGGCCGGAAAGCGGCGGCTCGGTCGCCGCGGCAGGATGATTCGGTGTCGACATCGATGGCCTGATTGGCCTCAGGCGGGCAACTGTTGTCCTGTCGTCAGTGTACGCAGTCGGGCGAGCAGGGCGCTCGCGAACGCCGGCCACGCCGCCCGCGCGCTGTCCAGGATCGCCTGGGCAGGCTCTGCGTCAATGCCGCCGAGTCGTGCGAGCGTGGTCAGATTGGCGAAGTCATCGGCCAGCGGGTCGGCATGAAAGGTCAGGCAAAGGCCCTTGGCGCTGTGCGCAAGGCGCATCACTTCCGGCCAGTCGAGCACCGACAGGGCGGTGGCCATTTTGGCGAAGTCGGCTTCCATTGATTCGATGAACGATTCGGCAATGATCGAGATCGTGTCGGGATCGGCTCGCCGCAGGGCCTGGGCATAGTCGAACTCGCTGACCAGAGGCGCCTCGAATTGCTCACGCTTTCGGGCGAGTCGCTCGATCGCTTCCTTGAGGTAGGTGGTCGAGATCGGCTTGGAAATGTAGTCATCCATGCCGGCGGCCAGACAGCGCTCCCGATCGCCGGCCATGGCGTTGGCGGTCATGGCGATGATCGGTATCGACCGCATGACGGGGTCGTCCAGCGCCCGGATGCGGGCCGAGGCCTCAAAGCCATCCATCACCGGCATCTGACAGTCCATGAGGACCAGGTCGAACGCACGCTCGCTCAGCCGCTCGAGCGCGATCGCGCCATTTTCGGCGACCGTGCAGTGGATGCCCCATCGGGTCAGCCAGGTTCGGGCCAGCTTCTGGTTCACCAGATTGTCTTCGACCAGCAGCACCTCGATACCGCTGACCGACGAGGGCTCCTGTGCCGCCATGGCGCTGCGTTCGGCAAGGCGATCGTCGCGACGCTCGGGCGACGCAGCGTTGACTTTGAAAATCGCAGCAAGGATCGACTGGAGGTCGGGCAAGGTCCCGGGCTTGAGCAGATGCGCCTGTATGCCGGCCTGCTTCATCTGCAGCGCACTCGAGGACGCCGAGGCCGAGGTGAGCAGCAGCACCGGGGCGGTCTGCCCCATCTGCTGCGTAAGCGTATGGCAAAGGGTCAGGCCATCGAGCTCTGGCATCGACAGATCGACGATCGCCGCATCGAACTCGCCGGGTCTGGCACTGATGCTGGCGAGTGCCCTGCGCGGATCGATGAACGACTGGCTGTCAATGCCGAGCTTGGCAAGTTGACCGGCCAGGATGGCTGCGCTGTGCGGGTTGTCGTCGACCACCGCGATGCGTCGGCCGCCCAGCAGGCGTTTCTGGGCATTGAGTGGTGCAGATTCGCCTGTCGACCAGGCCATCGGAATCAGACAGCTGAAATGCGATCCCTTGCCTGTTTCGCTCTCGACCGAGACCGATCCGCCCATGGCTTCGCTGAGTCTGCGCGTGATCGACAGCCCAAGACCGGTCCCGCCAAAGCGCCGGGTGATGGTCGAGTCTTCCTGTGTGAAGGGATCGAAGAGCGTCGCCAGACTCGCCGCTTCGATGCCCACACCGGTATCGAGCACCGACAGATTGACATGCGCGGTCGGTCCGTCGAGTCGTGCGCTCGCGCTCACCACGACCTCGCCCTGCATCGTGAACTTGATCGCGTTGGAGACGAGATTGAGCAGTATCTGGCGGATGCGACCCGGGTCACCGCGAACGATTGCAGGGAAACCGTCTTCAATGTCGAGCACCAGCTCAAGACCCTTTTCGGCAGCCTTGACCGCCATCGGACGCAGCGCTTCGCTGAGCAGCTGGGCCATATCGAAGTCGATCCGCTCGATGGCGAGTTTGCCGGCTTCGATCTTCGAGAAATCGAGAATGTCGTTGATGATCTGCAGCAGCGACATCGCCGAATTCTTGGCGATCTGCAGGTACTCGCGCTGATTCGGGTCGACCGCCAGATTGAGCGCGAGATCGGCCATCCCGATCAGTCCATTCATCGGCGTTCTGATTTCGTGGCTCATATTGGCCAGGAAGTCGCTCTTGAGCCGGTTGGCGCTTTCTGCCGCGCTCTTTGCGGCCATCAGTTCGCGGGTCACCTGCTTGATGTCGGACTGGTCGATGACCACGCCGACCAGTCCGGCCGATTTGCCGTCGGGGCCTTTGATCGCGGCTTTGCTGATCTTGAGATCGACCTGTGTCCCATCTTTCAGGGTATGACTGGCTTCGTAGGCCGACGTGCCGCCGGTCGCGAGAAGTTGGTCCTCCTCGATGCGACTCATCCAGGGTGCCGAGGGCAGATTGAGTTCGTCCCAGCGCTTGCCGATCATGGCGTCGCGGCCCAGCGCCGTGTTGTCGAAAAACGCATCATTGCCGCGCACATAGCGAAGCTGCTCGTCTTTGACGAACACCGGCAGCGGAATCGACTCGAAAAGGGCCTCGATCAGGTCGGAGTGCCGCTGGATAACGCCCTGCCTTGATACGCGCGCTGATATCGGTGCGCGCGGCGATATAACGTTCGATCTCGCCATTGGCATTGAGCACCGGCACGATGGTGGCCTGGACCCAGTAGTTTTCGCCGCGCTTGTTGCGGTTGCAGATCACGCCGCGCCAGACCGATCCCGAGGTGATCGTCGCCCAGAGGTTTTCAAAAAAGGCTTTCGGCTGCGTGCCTGAATTGATGATCCGATGGTTCTGGCCAATCAGTTCTTCGCGCGGATAGCCGCTGATTTCGCAGAAATTGTTGTTGACGAAAAGAATGTCGCCAGCGGTATCGGTCACGCTCACGATGGCATGCTGATCGAGGGCGTGCTGCAGCACCGAGATCTCGTCCATCGCTTTGCGTTGCCGTTCAGCCGCGCGTCGCAGGGTCAACGAGGCCTGTTCGACGCTCGCCATGTCGGCGATGTTGCCGTCTTCGCTGAGTTCG
>CAIKZV010000194.1 GCA_903831925.1 uncultured Burkholderiales bacterium | reverse complement strand
TCTGCTATCAGAAGAAGGCACACGCAATATGGATCGGGTGGCTGGCGCCTCCGAGCTGCCGGTGCTGGGGCCGCTCTTTCGCTCGCGCCAGTTTCGCGATCGTCAGACCGATCTGGTGGTCTTCATCACGCCTCGATTCGTGACCGGTGGCCCGATGCCGCCACAGGGCGCAGCCCTCGGACCCACGCAGATGCCTGAGCCAATACGTCTGCTGCCCCAGGTCTCGCCCGGACCAATGCCGCTGCCCTGGGAAGACACGCCACGCCCGCAAGCCGCCCCAGTGACGCCGCTCGCACCTGCGCCGACACCGCTCGACACAAGCGGAGAAGACCGCGGCACGCCCACCCGCTATCGCGCAAGCCGTGAGCGGCTGCGGATGGTCGACTGAGAAGGCGTCAGAAGATGCTGCTGATCTCGATCGAACAAACCGATCACCCCGCGCTCATCCACCGCATCGAGCGACTGCCGTGTCGGATCGGTCGCAGCCGCGATTGCGAGCTGGTGCTCGCAGGATGGTGGGTCGGCCGGGTGCATGCGCAGTTGCATGTCGAGTTGAGCGCCAAGGGCCGCGCGGTGCGCATTACCGATGCCGGGACACTCGGTGGCACGCTGGTCAATGGCGAGCGCATCACCGATTTCGGCCCGCTCTCACCACTCGATCTGATCGAGATCGGCGGTCATCGGTTGCGGGTGCAGCTCGCGTCCGAAGCACCGAACGCGCCGACCGATGACTCGCCTGCTGTCTTGTCGCAAGACACCCTGAGCTGGCGCCGTCTGGTGCATCGTCAGGTGTTGCAGACCCTCGATCTGCGTCGTCGCGACCTGCGCCTCGCCGACACCGACGCGCTGCGCGTTGAAATTCGCGGCGTGATCGATCAGCTCCTTGATGAGTCGATCAGCCTGCCCGAGACCATCGATCGCGAGCAGCTGATCGTCGATGTGCTGGATGAGTCGGTTGGCCTGGGGCCGCTTGAGCGCCTGCTTGAAGACAGCTCGATCAGCGAGATCATGGTCAATGCGCCGGATGAGATCTGGGTCGAGCGGTCGGGCCGCCTGCAGCGCCATGCCAGTGCCTTCACAGACGATGCTGCAGTTCGCAGCGTGATCGAGCGCATCGTGGCCCCCCTTGGTCGACGTATCGATGAGTCCTCGCCGATGGTCGATGCGCGGCTGGCCGATGGTTCGCGGGTCAACGCGGTCATCCCACCCCTGGCACTGCGCGGGCCGGCGCTCACCATCCGGCGATTTGCCCGCAGCCTCAAGGGTCCGCAAGACCTGATTGACGCGGGCGCGGCATCGATCGAGATGTTCGATTTTCTGCGGGTCTGTGTGGAGCAGCGGCGCAACATCGTGATCTCGGGGGGCACCAGCTCTGGCAAGACCACGCTGCTTAATGTGCTGTCGAATCTGATTCCGGCGGGCGAGCGGATCATCACGATTGAAGATGCCGCCGAGCTCAGCCTGCGCCATGAGCATCTGGTGCAACTCGAGGGGCGCCCGCCCAATCTCGAGCAGCGCGGCGAAATCACCATCCGCGACGTGGTGCGCAATGCCCTGCGCATGCGCCCCGATCGCATCGTGGTCGGCGAGTGCCGCGGCGGCGAAACCCTCGACATGCTGCAGGCGATGAACACCGGGCATGACGGCTCGCTCACCACGGTGCATGCCAACAGTCCGCGCGATGTGATTTCGCGCCTTGAGGTGATGACGCTGATGGCCGGCATGGATCTGCCGGTCTCGGCGATCCGCGAGCAAGTGGCCGCTGCGATTGATGTGGTGGTTCATCAGGCGCGCTTTGCCGATGGCAGCCGACGCATCACCTCGATCATGGAGGTGACCGGCATCGAGTCGGGCAGGGTGCAGATGCAGCCGCTCTTCGACTATCGGGCTCGTGTCGGTGCGCGCTGCGTGGCGGCGGTGGGTGAGTTCATCGGCTGCGGCAACGTGCCGTCCTTCTATGAGGCGCTGCGAGCCTCGGGCCTGGTGCTCGATCTGCGCCCCTTTCAGGAGGTGGCACATGGGCGCTGAACTGGTGAGTGCGCAGGCGGGTCTGCTGAATGTCGGCACCACGCCGCTGGACCTGGGTCACCTCGGCCTCGTGCTGGTCGGTGCTTTCATTTCGGTGGCACTGGCCGCTGCGTCGCTTGTAAATGCGGTTCGCCTGCAAGGCGCCCGATGGCGCGAACGCTTCGGTGCCGACCTAGGTCTGGGGCTGCGCCAGTCCTTTGTCTATCTCGATGTCGACCGGCTCTTCACGCTAAACCTCTTGGCGTTAGGCGCGGCGGCAGGCGGCGTGCTGTGGCTGACCGGCCAGGCATTGGCTGCCTTCATTGCCTTGCTGGCGCTCGGTGCGGTGCCGGGTGTGGCGCTCGCCTGGCTGCGTCGGGAGCGACTCAACAAGCTTGCGGCGCAATGGCCGGATGCCGTGATGCTGGTGGCCAGTGCACTGCGTGCAGGATCAAGCCTCGCGCAAGGCCTGAGCCAAGCCGCCCGCGAATTGCCTGCGCCCGCAGGACTCGAACTCGGCCTTGCGGTGCGCGAGCAGCGCCTTGGCGTGAGCCTGGACGACGCGATGGCGCATCTCGAGCGCCGCGTGCGGCTCGAAGCAGTGACGCTTTTTGCGGCCTCGGTGCGCATCGCGCAGGAGACCGGCGGCAACCTGGCCGAGACGCTCGAGCGCCTGGCCGACACCTTGCGTCGCAAGGCCTCGCTCGAAGGAAAGATCGATGCCCTGACCGCGCAAGGTCGGATGCAGGGATGGGTGATGGCGGCGCTGCCGCTTGCGGTGGGCGCAGCGCTCTTTGCCATCGAGCCGCAGGCGATGAGCCCATTGGTGACCACCTGGCAGGGCTGGTGCGTGTGTGCCGGGGTTGTGCTGCTCGAAGGCCTGGGGCTGTTTTTCATTCGCAAGATTGTGAGCATCGATGTCTGATCCTGAGTTGCTTATCGTGCTGACCGCAGCCGCCTGTGCGGCAGTGCTGTGTGTGCTGTGGCTGCGGCAGGTCGTGCTGCTCGCACCGGTAAAGGACGCACGCTGGCGCGACACGCCGCCGCTGCTGTGGCGTGCGGGCGGGCCGCTGGTGCGAGGCATGGCTGCGTCGATCGAGCCCTTGCTGCCGGCGCGAATGGCGCGCCAGTCGACTGCGCTGCTGCGTCAGGCAGGGCTCGACGCGGCGATCACGCCAGGCGAACTGATCGCGGGGCAGATGATTGCCGCGATCTCGCTTGCCGTCGCTGTCTGGTGGGTGATTCCGGATGGGCTGATCGACGCTGATTCGATCCGTTCTGCCAACACTTCTGGCGACTCATCGGGCAATCCCTGGTCGATGCCCGCCGTACTTCTCGCCGCAAGCCTCGGCGCGTTCTGGCCGCTGGCCTGGATTCGCGAGCATCGCGCAAAGCGCCTGCGCCGCATCTCACGCTCACTCCCATTTTTCCTTGACATCGTGACCTTGTCGGTCGAGTCGGGCACCAACCTCACCGGCGCCTTGTCGCACGCAGTCGCCAAGGGCCCAGCAGGGCCGTTGCAGGCCGAGCTCGAGCGCGTACTGAGCGACGTGCGTGCCGGGCGCACGCGCGCCGAGGCCTTGCGCGCTTTGGCAGAGCGCATCGACCTGCCTGCGATCGCCAGTTGGGTTGCGGCGCTGGTGAGTGCCGAGCGTCAG